>NZ_AP024094.1:3300000-3396565 GCF_015140455.1 Jeongeupia sp. HS-3
GGCTCGACCCCGATGGCATCATCCGCTACGTCAACGCCACCGCCTGTCACCGCCTTGGCTACGGTGAACACGAATTGCTTGGCATGCGCTTGAAGGACGTCAATCCCACTTTCGATCCCGAGACCTGGGGGCCGTTCTGGGAGCGTTTGCGCGAGCAAAAGCATCTGTTTGAAGAGTTCGTGCTGAAAACCCGCAGCGGCGACGCGTTCCCGATCGAGTCGTACTCGAACTACATCGTCTTCAAGGGGCAGGAATACAACTGCGCCGTGGTGCGGGATATTTCCGAACGCCGCCTGGCCGAGGAGGCCATCGTCAAGAGCGAGCAGCAGCTGCGCTTGGCGCTGGATGCCTCCAATACCGGCCTGTTCGACATGCCGCTGGATATCCGCCGCGATGCGATTACCAGTCCCGAGTACGACCGATTGCTGGGTTTTACGCCGGGCGAGCTGGTCGAAACGTTCGAGAAGTGGAAAGAGCAGATGTATCCGGGGGATCGCGATGTGGCGCTCAATGCGTTTCGCGATTGTTATGCCGGCACCGCACCGCAGTTCGTCATCGAGTACCGGCGCAAACTCAAGACCGGCGAATATCGCTGGTTCCTGTCGCGCGGCAAGTTTGTCGAGTTCGATGGCCGTGGCAAACCGGCGCGGCTGATCGGCACCGTCACCGATATCACCGAACGCAAGGTGGCGCAGGATCGCATCATCGAGCTGGCCAACTTCGATACCGTCACCGGCCTGGCGAACCGCAACCTCTTGCGCGACGAATTGCGCCTGGCCGTTGCCAGTGCCGAGCGTCACTCGCGGCAGCTGGCGCTGCTGTTCCTTGATCTTGATCGCTTCAAGACCATCAACGATTCGCTTGGCCATACCGCGGGCGACCAGGTACTGATGCAGGTGGCCGAGCGGCTCAAGCGTATCGCCGGCAAGGGCGACATCCTCGCGCGGCTGGGCGGCGACGAGTTCGTGATCGTGCTGACCGAGATCGACAACGCGATTCATCCGGGCTTGGTCGCTGAACAGATTCTGGCCTCCTTCGCCGACCCCTTCGTGCTTGAGGCCGGCGGCTTCGCGACGACGACGTCGATCGGCATCAGCGTCTATCCGGACGACGGCCCTGATTCGGACACGCTGATTCGTAGCGCCGACGTGGCGATGTATCAGGCCAAGAGCGCCGGCCGCAACAACTATCAGTATTTCACCGCCGACATGAACGCGCGGGTGTCCGAGCGCCTGGTGCTGGAAACCAGCATGAGCCAGGCGCTGAACGACAACGAGTTCGAGCTCTACTACCAGCCGCAGGTCTGCCTCAGGGATGGCCGCATTACCGGTGCCGAGGCGCTGATCCGCTGGCGCCACCCGGAGCACGGGCTGATCTCGCCGGCCAAGTTCATCCCGATTGCCGAGGAAAGCCGGATGATCGTGCCGATCGGCAACTGGGTGCTGCGCGAAGCCTGCCGCCGCGCGGCGACCTGGACGCGCGAGAACGGCGAGCCGATGAGCATCGCGGTCAACCTCTCGCCGCTGCAACTGCATCAATCCAATCTGCTCGAGATCATCGCCGACGCGCTGGCCGATGCCGAACTGCCGCCGCAATGCCTCGAACTCGAAGTGACCGAATCGGTGGTGATGCAGGAAGTCGAGCATGTGATGACGATGCTGTCGGGCATCAAGCGCCTGGGCGTCAAGCTGTCGGTCGATGATTTTGGTACCGGTTATTCGAGCCTGTCGTACCTGAAGCGCTTTGCCTTCGACAAGCTCAAGGTCGACCAGAGCTTTGTGCGTGATCTGACCACCGACCCCAACGATGCGGCCATCGTGCTGGCGATCATCGGCCTGGGTAAAACCCTGGGCATGAGCGTGTTGGCGGAAGGCGTTGAAACGCCGGAGCAACTGGATTTTCTGCGTCGCGCCGGTACCGATGCGATTCAGGGTTATCTGTTCAGCAAACCGTTGCCGGCTGGCGAATTCGAAGCGCTGTTGCAGGCATCGCCGCGGCTGATGTTGTCGCGCGCTGGCGGCGAAGTAGTCAATCAGGCTTAGCAATCAGGGCGGGACGAGGAGGGGATGATGAAACTGGTGATTGGCAACAAGAACTATTCGTCGTGGTCGCTGCGGCCGTGGCTGGCGCTCAAGGTGGCCGGTTTGCCGTTCGACGAGGTCACGCACGACCTTTACCGCGACGGTGCACTGGCCGAACGTCTGGGCTATGGTCCGACCGGTAAGGTGCCGGTGCTGCTTGATGCTGGGCTGGCCATCTGGGAAACGCCGGCGATTGCCGAATACCTGGCCGAAATCGAACCGTCCTTGTGGCCGAGCGAGCGCGCCGCGCGCGCCGTTGCCCGTGCCGTGTGCGCCGAGATGCACGCCGGCTTCACTGCGCTGCGCACGCACTGCCCGATGAATCTGCGCTTGCGTACCACAGCCGAGGCGCACGCCGATGTCGCCGCCGATCTGGTGCGCATCGAGGCGCTATGGGCCGATTGCCGGTCGCGTTTTGGCGCTGGCGGCGACTTTCTTTTTGGCGCCTTCAGTCATGCCGATGCCTTTTTTGCGCCAGTCGCGACGCGGATTCGCAGCTATGGGCTGAGCGTGTCCGCACCGGCACAACGCTACGCAGATCGCTTGCTGGCCTTGCCCGCTTTTCTGGAATGGGAAGCCGCAGCGGCGCTTGAGCCCCTGCAACGCTGAGCCCCTCAACAAGGCGGCGAACAGGCTTGCCTAAAAATTAGGCAAGCCGTAGAATCGCGGCCTCCCCAAGTCCTGCCCGCCTGCGCCCATGCATATCGGTCCTTACACCCTTGCGAACAATCTGATCGTAGCGCCGATGGCTGGCGTCACCGATCGGCCGTTTCGCATGCTGTGCAAGCGCTTTGGTGCAGGCCACGCGGTGTCGGAGATGATCACTGCCGATCAGAGTCTGCGGCTGACCACGAAGACGCTCAAGCGGGCCGATTTCGAGGGTGAGTTGGCGCCGATCTCGGTGCAGATCGCCGGCTCCGATCCCGAACAGCTGGCGCTGGCCGCCCGCTATCAGGTGGAGAACGGCGCGCAGATCGTCGACATCAATATGGGTTGCCCGGCCAAGAAGGTGTGCAACAAGCTCGCCGGCTCGGCCTTGCTCAAGGACGAAGACCTCGTCGGCCGGATCCTCGATGCGGTGGTCGCCGCGGTCGATGTGCCGGTGACGCTGAAAACCCGGCTGGGTTTTTGCAATGGCGAGGAAAACATCCTGCGCGTGGCACGCCGCGCCGAAGAGGCCGGCATCGCTGCGCTGGCGATCCACGGCCGCACGCGTGAGGACATGTATAACGGCGCCGCCCGGTATGCGCTGATCCGCGAAGTAAAACACAGCATCGCCATTCCGGTGATCGCCAATGGCGACATCGACAGCCCGTACAAGGCGAAAGAAGTGCTCGATGCCACCGGCGCCGACGCGATCATGGTCGGCCGCGCCGCGCAGGGCAGGCCGTGGCTGTTTCGCGAGATCGGCCATTATCTGGCCAGCGGCGAGCTGTTGCCGCCGCCGAAGGTGATCGAAATCCGCGACGTGCTGCTCGAGCATCTTGATGCGCTGTATTCGTTTTACGGCGAGTACTCGGGCTGTCGGATCGCGAGAAAGCATATCGCCTGGTACACCAAGGGACTCGCTGGCGGCAACGCATTCCGCCAGCACATGTACCAGCAAGAAAGTACACACGAACAAAAAAACGCGACCCAGGCGTTCTTCGATGGCCTTTTGGCCGGCGGCGAGCGCTTGGTCTACATCGCGACCGAACAAGAGTAGAGGGAAGCATGAACCGGGAAGAACCGAGCCAGCAGGATCCGATTGCCGAAGTAATCCACGCGTCGCTGGCGCAGTATTTTGACGACCTTGATGGCGAGACGCCGTGCGCGGTTTACGACATGGTGCTCGCCCGCGTCGAGAAGCCGCTGCTGCTGCTGGTGCTTGAGCGCGTCGGTGGCAACCAGACCCGTGCGGCCGAGGTGCTCGGTATCAATCGCAATACCCTCAGAAAAAAATTGCAGACCTACGATCTGCTCTGAATCCATAAGCCACGACATACGTAACGACCTTCAGGAGAGCAGTATGAGCAAGATTCAGCGCGCGCTGATCAGCGTGTCGGACAAGACCGGCGTTCTCGACTTTGCCAAGGCGCTTGCCGCGCAGGGTGTCGAGATCCTTTCGACCGGCGGCACCGCCAAGCTGTTCGCCGACAATGGCGTTCCGGTGATCGAAGTCGCCGATTACACCGGCTTCCCGGAAATGCTCGACGGCCGCGTGAAGACGCTGCATCCGAAGATCCACGGCGGCATTCTCGGCCGCCGCGATCTTGAATCGCACACCGCCAAGATGGCCGAGTACGAGATCGGCAACATCGATCTGGTTTGCGTCAATTTGTACCCGTTTGAAGCGACCATCGCCAAGCCCGACTGCACCTTCGAAGATGCGATCGAGAACATCGACATCGGCGGCCCGGCGATGGTGCGCTCGGCAGCGAAAAACCACGCCCATGTGGCGATCGTCACCGACGCCGAAGACTATTCGTCGCTGATCGCCGAAATGCACGCCAATGGCGGCGCGCTGACGCTGGCGACGCGCAAGAATCTGGCCAAGAAGGCCTTCAGTCATACCGCAGCCTACGATGGCGCGATTTCGAACTACCTGACCGCGCTGAACGACGATGGCGAAACGGCCACCTATCCGAAGCGGCTGAACCTGCAGTTCGTCAAGGTGCAGGACATGCGCTACGGCGAAAACCCGCACCAGAGCGCGGCCTTCTTCCGCGATCTGCACCCGGCACCGGGCACGCTTGCCAGCTACAAGCAGTATCAGGGCAAGGAGCTGTCGTACAACAACATCGCCGACGCCGATGCGGCGTGGGAAGCGGTGAAGCAGTTCGAAGAGCCGGCCTGCGTCATCGTCAAGCACGCCAACCCGTGTGGTGTCGCCGTGGCGACCGATCCGTATGCGGCTTACCGCCTTGCATTTGCGACCGACACCACCAGCGCCTTCGGCGGCATCATCGCCTTCAACAAGGCGATCGACGTCGATACCGTTGAAGCGGTATCCAAGCAGTTCATGGAAGTGCTGATCGCCCCGGGCTACACGCCGGCCGCGCTCGAACTGCTGGCCAAGAAGGTCAATGTGCGCGTGCTCGAAGTCGCGATCGAATCGGGTGAAAACAAGTTCGATCTCAAGCGCGTCGGTGGCGGCCTGCTGGTGCAGACGCCGGATACCCATGCGCTCAAACTGGCCGACCTCAAGGTCGTGACCAAGAAACAGCCGACGCCGGAACAACTGAAAGACCTGCTGTTCGCGTGGAATGTGGCCAAATTCGTCAAATCCAACGCCATCGTCTTCTGCGGCAAGGGCCAGACGCTCGGCATCGGTGCCGGCCAGATGAGCCGGGTCGATTCGACCAAGATCGCCGCGATCAAGGCGCGTAGTGCCGGTCTGGAACTGCGTGGCTCGGTCGCTGCAAGCGATGCATTTTTCCCGTTCCGTGATGGCGTCGACGTGATTGCCGAGAATGGCGTCGCGGCCATCATCCAGCCGGGTGGCTCGGTGCGCGACGACGAAGTGATCGCCGCCGCCGACGAGCACGGCATCGCCATGGTGGTGACCGGTATTCGCCATTTCCGTCATTGATTCCGGGGAAAAGATGAAACGCTGGCTGGCAACCGCCGCCCTGTCGCTTGCGCTGGTGATCCCTGCGCAGGCGGCCGATTGCGGCAATATGGGCGAATGGCTCGGCAGCGCTTGCAGCCATCTGGGCAAAATCGCCGACGAAGGCAGCTGGGATGCATATGTGACCGGCTATACCTGGCACGACCCGAGCACCTGGACCGAGGAGAAGCTCAATGAGCTGAACGCCAAGGCCTGGGGCGGTGGCATCGGCAAGCACATCGTCGATGAGAACGGCAATCACGACATGCTGTACGGGTTTGTGTTTTCCGACTCGCACAAGGATCCGGAGCTGATGCTCGGCTACGCCAAAATCTGGTTCTGGCCGTCGGAAAGCATCGTCTCGGTCGGGGCCGGTTATACCGTCGGCCTGACCTCGCGTCGGGACATCATCAACGGGATTCCGTTTCCCTACATCCTGCCGGTGGTGTCGCTGCGCGTGTGGCGTGCTTCGGTGCTGGGGACGTTTATTCCGTCGCTGAGCAGCGGTCTCAATAGCGGCAACGTCGGTTTCGTATTTGGCCGCTACGAATTCAAATAAGCGGTTTTGGAGTAAGGCAATGAATATTCTTGTTATCGGCAACGGCGGTCGCGAACACGCGCTGGCATGGAAAATTGCCCAGTCGCCGCGCGTCGGCAAGGTTTTTGTCGCGCCGGGCAACGCCGGTACGGCACTGGAACCGAACCTGACCAATGTACCGGTCACCGATATCCCGGTGCTGATCGAATTCGCCAAGCGCGAAAACGTCGCGTTCACCGTGGTCGGCCCGGAAGCGCCGCTGTCGCAGGGCATCGTCGATGCGTTCCGCGCCGAGGGGCTGAAGATCTTCGGCCCGACCAAGGCCGGCGCGCAGCTCGAATGGTCGAAGGATTTCGCCAAGGCGTTCATGAAGCGCCACGGCATTCCGACCGCCGATTACGAAACCTTCAGCGATGCCGTCAAGGCACACGCCTACATCGACGCGAAAGGCGCACCTATCGTCATCAAGGCCGACGGCCTGGCTGCCGGCAAGGGCGTGGTCGTGGCGATGACGCTGGACGAAGCGCACGCGGCGATCGACATGATGCTCGAGGGCAACAAGTTCGGCGACGCCGGCGCCCGCGTGGTGATCGAGGAGTTCCTGACCGGCGAGGAGGCGAGCTTCATCGTCATGGTCGACGGCAAGAACGTGCTGCCGATGGCCAGCTCGCAGGACCACAAGCGCCTGCTCGACAACGACGAAGGCCCGAATACCGGCGGCATGGGCGCGTACAGCCCGGCACCGGTGGTGACGCCGGAAATCCATGCCAAGGCGATGCGCGAGGTGATCCTGCCGACCGTGGCCGGCATGGCCAGGGATGGCGTGCAGTACAGCGGTTTCCTCTACGCCGGCTTGATGGTCGGCGACGACGGCTCGGTCAAGGTGGTCGAGTTCAACTGCCGCTTCGGCGATCCGGAAACCCAGCCGATCATGCTGCGTTTGAAGAGCGATCTGGTGACGCTGCTCGAACACGGCATCGACGGCACGCTCGATCAGGTCGAGGCCGAATGGGATCGCCGCGTCGCGCTTGGCATCGTCATGGCTGCCGCCAATTACCCGGAAACACCGCGTACCGGTGACGTCATCACTGGCTTGCCGGGTGAACTTGAAGACGGTCATGTCTTCATCGCCGGCGCCAAGCTTGATGATCAAGGCCGTCCGGTCACCAGCGGCGGACGTGTGCTGTGCGTGACCGCATTTGGCGAAGGGTTCAAGCTGGCGCACAAACGTGCTTACGAGATCCTCGAAGGCGTGCATTTCGACGGCGCGCAGTTCCGCCGCGATATCGGCTGGCGCGCGATCGCGCGCAAGTAAGCGTATCTCGCCGGATAAAGGCCGCCCACGGGCGGCCTTTATCATGGCTGGCGGCTATGCTGACGGTATTAAAATAAAAAAACCGGAGATACGATGGCTTATCGTCGCTGGGCGCGGATGACCTTGCTGCTGTGCCTGCTTGCCGCGCTGGGTGCGTGCAGTCTGGCCCGACGCGTGGCGCGGCTGGAACAAAACCGCAACGAGATCGAACGCAACGGTGTGATCGCCGGGGTGGTACGGCTCGATGACGTGCCGGTGCCAGAGGCCACGATTGCCCTGTTACGGCTCGATCAGGACAAGCTGCGTCTCGTTGCCCGTAACCCTGCCGGCGAAGGTGGCCATTTTGCCTTTCTGGTACCCCAGCAGGGCCGCTATGTGCTGTTGGCTTATCACGATCGTAACGGCAACGGATTGCCGGATGCCGACGAGGCCGCGGCGACCACGGGCTTGCCCAGGGGGATTCCAATGGGGCCCGCCGATGAAGTCAATCAGCGCTTTGCCCTTGACCGGCATTCGCCACCCCTGACGAGCGAAGTTCGCAAGCGCTTGCTGCTGACGGAAGAGGCGGTCGCAACCAGGCCGTTGCAGATTTTTGCCGGCCGTACCGCCACGCTGGATGACGCCCGCTTCCGTCAGGATTTTGGTAGCAAGGGCTTGTGGGCACCGCTGGATTTCGTCTCGGAAATGGGCATGGGTGTCTATTTTCTTGAACCCTATCGCGCCGATCGCATCCCGGTGTTGTTTGTTCATGGCGTCGGCGGTTATCCGCAAGAATGGCGGAAGATCATTGCCAGCCTCGATCATGAGCGCTTTCAGCCTTGGGTCTACCACTATCCGAGCGGCATGCGGCTCACGGCCAGTGGTGATGCCTTGGGTGATCTGCTGATGACACTGCAGCAAGAGCACGGTTATCGCCGGCTGATTGTCGTTGCACACAGCGTGGGCGGGCTGGTGTCGCGGCAGGCGATTCAGCACCTTGCGCGGCGCAATCCGCAGCAGGCGGTCATGTTGTTCGTCACCCTGTCAACGCCGTGGGGAGGCAACGTGATGGCGCAGCTTGGCGCCGAGCGTGCGCCGGTACCGATCCCGTCATGGCAGGATCTGGCGCCGGAAAGCGACTTCCTGCGGGGCCTGTTCGGCGCTGCCTTGCCAGATACCGTGCCGCACCAGCTGTTCTTCGGCTATCGCGGCGGCAGTATGCTGATTCAAGGCAATAGCGACGGTACGATTGCGCTATCGAGCCAGCTTGCATTGCCAGCGCAGCAGGGCGCGGTACGGGTGGTGGGTTTCGATGAAACCCACTCCTCGATTCTGACCAGCCTTGCGGTAGCGGATGAGCTCAATCGCGTGCTCGAGCACGCGATTGCCACGGACCGGCTGGCTGGCAAGCGCTGAAGCAGACGATCCAGTGCGGGGAAGACTTACTTGCCGGTCTGGATCAGCGTGCCCTTGAGCGCGACACCGGCGACCATCGTGCCAGCATGGCATTCGTATTCACTGCTGCTCGAAAATTCGTTTTTCTTGTAATAGCTCTTGATATTGACCACCGCGCTGGCGCCCAGCTCAATCGCCCGTTCCTTCAGTTGCAACAGCGCCGAGAGCATCACCCAGCGGCAGGCTTCTTCGTCGCTCTTGTTGAAGGCATTGGTTTTCTTGTTGGTGGTGAATTCGCCCAGCGATTTGGCATTCTTCGGCAACGGCTGCTCGCCGAAACTGAATGTCACCTCGTCTCCCAGCTTTTGCTTGAACTCCGGATTGTCAAAAATCGCCTGCACCGGCAGCTTCAATTCGGTGTCGCGGGCGTGCGCGCCCGTCGCGGTGAGGGCGATGGCGGCGGCAATGGTGGCGATGACAATACGCATTCAATATCCCTTATTTGTATTTCTTGAAAATGAGTGACGTATTAATTCCGCCGAAAGCAAAATTATTGCTCATCACATAATCGCAATCAAGATTCCGCCCGCCGCTGACCAAGTAATCAAGCGGTGCGCAGCGCGGATCGATCTCGGTCAGATTGATCGTCGGCGCGAACCAGCCAGTATTCATCATCATGATGCTCCACCACGCTTCGAGCGCGCCGCAGGCGCCGAGCGTGTGGCCGACATAGCTCTTCAGCGACGAGATCGGCATCCGTTCGCCAAAGACCGCGTGCGTTGCCTGCGTTTCGGCGATGTCGCCCTGTTCGGTCGCGGTGCCGTGGCCGTTGACGTAGCCGATCGCATCGGACGCTAGCCCGGCATCGGCGAGCGCCAGTTTCATCGCCTGCGCCATCGTCGCCGCCTGCGGCTGGGTGACATGGCTACCGTCACAATTGGTGCCAAAGCCGACCAGTTCGGCGTGAATATGCGCGCCGCGCGCCATCGCGTGCTCGTACTCTTCGAGAATCAGCGTACCGGCGCCTTCGCCGATCACCAGACCATCGCGGCCGGCGTCGTAGGGACGCGGTGTCAGGCTGGGCGTGTCATTGCGGGTACTGGTGGCGAACAGCGTGTCGAACACCGCCGCTTCGGTTGCGCACAGCTCCTCGGCGCCACCGGCGATCATCACGTCGGCATGGCCGTACTTGATCGTCTCGTAGGCGTAGCCGATGCCCTGACTGCCCGAGGTGCATGCGCTCGAGGTGGTGATGACCCGGCCGGTGAGGCCGAAGAACACCGCGATATTCACCGGCGTCGTATGCGCCATCATCTTGATGTAGCTGTTGGCGTTGACGCCTTCGGTGGTCTTTTCGTAAATCATCCGGCCGAAGTCGCCAATCGCCGGCGGCGAGCCGGCCGACGAACCGTAGGAGACGCCGACACGGCCGCTCCCAAGCAAGGCCGCGTCGGCGAGCAAACCGGCATCGGCAAGCGCGAGTTCGCTGGCGCGGGCCGCCATCAGCGCGATCCGCCCCATGCTGCGGATGCGCTTGCGCGTGTAGGTTTCTACCGGCAGCGCGAACGCCGCCGCCGGCGCGCCAAGCCGGGTGTTCAGGCCGTCGTAGGCCTCCCACTCGGGCAGGTACTGGATGGCGTTCCGTTCGGCGCGCAGCGCGGCCTCAATGCTCGGCCAATCGCAGCCGATCGGGCTGATGCCGGCCATGCCGGTGACGACGACACGACGGGTCATGCCAAGCCTCCATTCACCGAGATGACCTGTCGGGTGATGTAGGCGGCATCGGCGGACAGCAGGAAAGCGACCGCGGCGGCGACTTCCTCGGGCTTGCCCATCCGTTGTGCCGGGATCGCCTTCAGCGCGTGTTCGACCACTTCGTCGCTGACCATCTCGGTATCGATCAGCCCCGGCGCGACACAGTTGACGGTGATCTTGCGCTTGGCCAGTTCGACCGCCAGCGCCTTGGTCGCGCCGATGATGCCGGCCTTGGCGGCCGAGTAATTGACCTGACCGCGATTGCCGATCAGCCCGGACACCGACGACAGCGTGACGATGCGCCCCGGTTTGCGCGCCTGCACCATCGGCATCACCAGCGGGTGCAACACATTGTAGAAACCGTCCAGATTGGTATGGATCACGCCGTCCCAGTCGGCTTCGGTCATGGCCGGAAAGGCCGCGTCGGCGGCGATGCCGGCATTGCAGACCACGCCGTACGGGGCACCGAATTCGGCGAGATCGGCGTCGAGCGCGGCGCGCGCGCCGGCACGATCGGCGACGTCGAACTGCAGCACGCGCACGCTCGCACCCAGCGGCGCCAGCTCGGCGGCGAGTGCATCGGCTTCGTCGCGGCGCGAACGACAATGCAGGATCAGGTCGTAGCCATCGTGCGCCAACCGGGTGGCGATGGCGCGGCCGATGCCGCGGGATGAGCCGGTGACGAGCACCGTTTGATTCAACTTGTTCATGCTTGCTTCAAATAATCGTCAAGGTTGTCCGGCTGGTAGGCCGAAAGCTGTGCACTGGCGACGGTCTGGCCGTCGATGGCGATGGTGCAATCCATCACCGCAACGCCGTTGTCGGCCTGGAATTCTCGCCTGGCGGTAATCATCAGAGTCTGGCCGACGTGAAAGGCCGGCACGTCGCAATCGTAGCGGCGGGTGCCGACGAGAAAGCCGACTTTGACCGTGTTGCCATGTGATCGGGCTTCAAAACCGGCGAGTGCGGCAATCGTCTGCGCCATGTATTCAACGCCGACCCAGCCGCCGACGGCGTCCTCTTCACAGAAGGGCGAATCGGCACGGATGGTCGTCGCTGCGCTGAGCGTATCGCGGCCGATAGCCACGACGCGATCGAGCAGTACCATGCGACCCGAGTGCGGCAGATAGTCGGCGATCGGCAGGTAGCCGGATAGGGTTTCGTTCATGTCCGCTCCAGAATCAGCGCGATATTGTTGCCGCCGAAGGCGAACGAGGTCGACAGCACGCAGCGGATTTCGGCCGTGTCGCCGGCGGCGACCAGCGGCAGCGGCGGGATGGCCGGATCGGCGTCGCCATCCCACAGATGCGGTGGCAGCCGGTGCTTGGCGTCGGTCAGCGTGATCCAGCACAGCGCCGCCTCGATGGCACCGGCGGCGCCGAGCGTGTGGCCGGTGAGCGGCTTGGTCGAACTCGCCGGCACGCCGGGCAGCAGCGTCGCGACGGCGAGGCTTTCCATCGCGTCGTTCTGGCGCGTGGCGGTGCCGTGCAGGTTGACGTAGCCGATTTCAAGCGCGGTTTTGCCGGCGCGTTGCAGGGCGGCGGCGATCGCCAGTTTGGCGCCATTGCCGTCGGGCGCCGGTGCGGAAATATGGTGGCCGTCGGAGCTTTCGCCCCAGCCGGCCAAGGCGACCGGCGACGGTGTGCGGCTCATCAGGAACAGCGCCGCGCCTTCGCCGATATTGATGCCGTTGCGATTGCGCGAGAACGGATTGCAGCGTACCGCGCTGACCGATTCAAGCGCGGTAAAGCCGGCGACGGTGAACGCCGCGAGCGTGTCGACGCCACCGGCGATCACCAGATCGGCGACGCCGGATGCGAGCAGCCTGCTGCCTGCGGCCAGGGCCTTGGCGCTTGATGAACAGGCGGTCGAAATACAGTAGGCCGGGCCGGCGATGCCGAGTTCGTTCGCCAGCCATTGCGCCGGCGATCCGAGTTCCTGCTGGCCGTAGTGGTAGTCGGCGGGCAGGGCGCCGTCGGCCTCGTGCGCCATCGCCACTTCGCCTTCGCAGATCCCCGAGGTACTGGTGCCAAGCACGATGGCAATCCGCGCCGGAGCTAGCCCGGCGGCGAGCTGGCGGTATTGCGCGTCGATCTGCGCAAATGCGGCGGCGAGCAGTGCGTTGTTGCGGCTACGGTGCTGCGGCGGCGCCTCGCGCAGCGGCGGCAGCGCTTCGGTCACGGTGCCGAGCATCAGCGTGCGCCCGCGACTGTAGGCGTCGGTTTCAACCATACCGGGGGCATCAAGGGCGAACAGCCGTTCGCGTATGGTGTCGACGCCGGCACCAAGCGCGCAGATCAGGCCGGGGGAATGCAGGTAAATCATGGCGCGGTATCGATAGTCAGTTGGTAATGCAGCGGCAGGTTGGCCAGTTGCGCCCGACCCTGCAGGCGATCGTCTCCGCTGTAATCGACGATGATGGCGTCCTTGCCATCACGCTGCATAACGCGCCGGCGTGCGCTGTCGTTGACGTGCCAGCCGTTTGGAAGCGCGGCGCGCAAAGCATCGAGCGGCGCGTGGACGATCAGGAAGTCGTTGAGCATGCGCTCGGCAGGCAGCGCCATCTTCACGTTCTCGCTCGATCGGAGCAGCTTACCGTCGTAGTCTAGCGAAAACAGTCGCACGCCGAGCGCGAGCCCGACCAGCGACACACGTTCGTCGTCGATGCTGGCGACGACATCGAGCGTGCGCGTTTCGCCGGGCCAGCGCATCGTCAGCCGCTGTTCGAGCACCCGCTCGCCGCCGAAGGCCGCGGGCGGCAGCTGCAGTAGCGGCAGGCCGCCCGACAGCAGCGTTGCGCAGCCGGCGAGTAGACATGCACTCAGTAGCAGCATCGCTCGTCCGAAACGAGCGCCTGCCTTTAGGGTCAGAACAGTGCGCACGCGGCTTCCAGCGACGACAAGCGACGCTCGGGCTTGGCGACGTAGGGGTTGGCTTCATCCCAGGCATAGCCGGCGAGAATCGACGAAATCATCGCTTCGATCTGCGGGTTTTTGTCCTTGTGGAAGATGATCTTCTGGAAGCGGCCGTCGTACCACGCGGTAACAAAAGCGCGGAAGGTGTCGACGCCTTTTTTCAGCGGCTTGGCGTAGTCCAGCTCCCAGTCGACGGCCTCGCCGGCGGCTTCACGCAGCAGCGCGGTGACGGCGAGGTCGGCCGATTTCACCGCGATGGTCACGCCGGACGAGAACACCGGATCGAGGAATTCGCCGGCGTTGCCGAGCAGCGCGAAACGGTTGCCGTGCAGCGATTTCACATTGGCGGCATAGCCGGTCAGCGTGCGCGCCGGGGTATCCCAGCTGGCGTTCTGCAGCAGCGCGGCCAGGCCCGGATCTTCAAACACGATGGCCTTGAGCCGCTCGGTGTGCTCGCCGGTATACCGGGCAAGGAAGGCCGGCTCGGCGACGACGCCGATCGAGCAGCGACCGTTCGAGAACGGGATCAGCCAGTACCAGACGTCGTGATGCTCGGGGTGGACGGTGATCAGGATCTTGTTGCGATCGAAGCTTCCTGCCGGAATGCCGTCTTCGATATGGGTGAAGATCGCCCCGCGCACCGGGAAGTCGGATGGCGTTTCCAGATCGAGCAAGCGCGGCAGCGTGCGGCCGAAGCCGCTGGCGTCGAGCAGGAAGTTGGCTTCAATCTCATACACATGATCGTCGTCGCCGCGCACCGTCAGCACCGGGCGTTCGCCGGTGACATCGGCGGCGAGCACGGTGTGGCGGTAGCGGATATCGGCGCCGGCCTTTTCGGCACCGTTGGCGAGCACATGATCGAAGGCGCCGCGCTGCACCTGATAGGTCGTGCCCCAACCGGGGGAGAACTTCTCGCGGAAATCGAACTGCACATGCTCGCCGCCCTTGGCGAAGGCGGCACCGTTCTTGTACTGGAAACCGGCCTCGACCACGTCCTGCAGGAAGCCGGCTTTCTCGATGTAGGCCATCGATTGCGGCAGCAGGCTCTCGCCGATCGAAAAGCGCGGAAAGGTTTCGCGCTCGATGATGACGACGTCGCGCCCGGCGCGGCGCAACAGGCCGGCGGCGACACTGCCGGACGGGCCGGCGCCAATGATGACGATATCGGTGCTTTGACGGGTGTTCATGCGGAGGAATCCGGTTGGAACAGCGGTTGCGGGGGCGCCGGGCGGCGCAAACAGGGAGCGATCAGCCAGGCAAGGCCGACGCCGGACAAGGTCGCGGTGCCGAAAGTGGCCAGCGCCGGGGTATGGCTGAACGCCAAGAGGCCGAACGACAGCAGGGTGCACAGCGCGGCGAGCGAGGTCGCCAGCAGGATGCGGACTTCGCCGGGGTAATCGTTGACGAAGATGCCGTAATCGATGCCCATGCCCAGCAGCAGCAGCAGGGTGAGCACGGTGAGCAGCTGCAGCGGAATGCCGAGCCAGCCGAAGATCGCCAGCGTGGCGATGCTGGCGAGCAAGGATGGTGCCAGCACCCGCCAGGTATCGCGGCGATAGCGCCGCCACAGCAGCGCGGCGGTGATGATGTAGGCGGCCAGCAGCACCAGCGCCAGCCGGTCGCGGTAGCGGTCGAGCACGGCGGAAATCTCTTGCGGCTTGTCGATCCAGCGCACGCCCGGCAGCTTGATCGCCGCCAGTGTCTTGACGTTGGCGGCGCCGGACAAGCCGGTCAGCATCACCATGCTGGCGTAGCCGTGCGCGGTCTTGCCGAGCCACAGGTGGCGGGCCGGCAGCGATGCCGGCGAAGCCAGCCACGCATCCACCGTCAGCGGCGGTGCGGCGGCCTGCTGCGCGGCAATCCAGCCGGCGTCGAGGCCGATGTCGGCGGCGAGGGCGTTGAGCAGCGCTGGATCGCGCAGCACCGCTGCTTGTTTTTGTAATTCGCGTTGCTCCGCCAGCGGCGGCAGCCAGCGGCTGACCCCTTGATAACCGCCGATCACGCCACGCGCCTTGAGACCATCGAGTTCGCGGCTCAGCGCGCGTTCGCGTTCGAGCACGCTTTGCGGGCTGTCGCCTTCGACGAAAAACAGTTGTGCCGGGCTGGGCAGGCCGAGCAGTTTGCCGATTTCGACCTGTTCGCGGATCAGTTGCGCATCGGTGCTGACGAGGTTGCGGACATCGTCGCTGCGCTCCAGCTTCATCAGCCCGGTGACCACGAACGGCAAGGCGATCAGCAACGCGATCAGGCCTTGGCGCGGCGTGAGTCGCGGCCAGCGCGCCAGCAGTTTCAGCAGCGGCTTGCCCAGCAAGCCCGGTTCGAGCCTGCTTGGGGCTAGGCGTGGATACCAGAACAGCTCGGACAGCCATGCTGAGGCGATGCCGGTGGCGGCGAAAACGGCCATCTGCGCCAGCCCCGGGAACGGCGTCAGCGCCAGGCACAGATAGGCCAACGCGGTGAACAGCATCGCGGTCAGCAGGCTGGGCAGCAATTTTTCCAGCCGCTTGCCGGCACCCACGGTCGCGCCAAGGCTGGTGCTGTGCAGCAACAGACTGTAATCGACGGCGACGCCGATCAGGCTGGTGCCGAACACCAGCGTCAGCATATGCACGCGGCCGTAGACGAGGAAGGTCGTCGCCAGTGCGATCGTCATCCCGGTGGTGATCGACAGCGCCACCAGCGGCAGCGCGCGCCAGCCGCGGAAAGTCAGCAACACCAGCAGCAGGATGCCGAGCAGCGAGCCGATGCCTATCGTCGACATTTCGTGTTCGGCCTGCTTGGCGGCCTTGGCCGCATGCAGCACCACGCCGGCGCGCAGCACGTTCACATCGGGTGAGCGGACCTTGAGTTGGGCAATGCCCTGATCCAGACCATCGGCGACGGCTTTTTGCAGCGAGAGCGAGAAGGCGCTGCCATCGAGCGTATACATCAGCACCACATAATGGCGGCCATCGAGCTCGGCCCACAGCCGCCCGCCATCGGGGCGGACGCGGGTCAGGTCGCCAAAGCTGGTCAGCCAGCGGCCGAAGGTGCCGAACGGATCATCCTTCCACGCCAGACCGCTGGTCGAGACGGTGGAGTACGCCAGCGAAACCGCCCGCGCTTGCCATGCCTGCGCCGGTTGCGCGAGCGCGGCGCGATCGTCCGGCGTCAGCAGCAGCTGGCGGTAGGGGGCGTAGAAATCGCGCAACTTGTCGACATCGACTGGCTGCGATTGTGCCTTGACCGGCAAGTCCTTGAGCCCGGCGGCCAGCGTATCGGCGGCCTTTGCCGCAGCGTCGCGGTCGGTGGCGCCGACCAGCAGCACCAGCTGGCGCTCCGATGCTTGCGAGAGCGACGCCATCGCGCGTTCGGCGACCGGATCGCGCTCGCTCGATGGCAGCAGCGCGAACAGGTCGGTATCGAGCCTGCCCGCCAGCGCGCGGTGCTGGCTCGCCAGCCAGCCGGCGGCGAGCAGCAGGATCAGCAACCATGCGAGTGCGAGCGTGCGCCAGAGCCGGGTTTCGGTCATGACCGGTTCTTAGTCAAAATCGGCCTCATCCTCGGCCGACATCTGCTGCGCCGGCGTGACCTTGAGCATCCTGATCCGCGTGACATCGCCACTGGCGGCATTCAGTTCGACGGTTTCGATCGTCTTGTCACCGCTGAGCTTGATGCCGGCGATCAGCTTGGCCATGCCGGCGTCTTTCGGGCTCAAGACCAGATTCCAGCGCGCGCCCTTGGCGTCGCCCTTGATATCGAAATGGCGCGCCAGTCCGGATAAATCGCCCGAAAACAGCGAAAACAGCACGCCGCCGACGGTGCGAACCACCGGCTCTTTCTCGGCGGTCAGCTTCATCAGCGTTTCCTTGCCGTCCTTCTGGACGATCTCGTCGCGGGCGACCTGCAAGCGCTGGTCGAACGGCTTTTGCGTATGCCAGACGACGCCGCGTTTTTTCTCGACGACGAAATGGCCGGTCGCAGTCAGTGTTTTCTTCACGCCGACGAGCGAGCGTTCCTGCACGAAATCGCCGCGAACGACCGGCGCATCGATCAGCCGTTTCTGCACCTCCTGCAGCAGGTCTGCGTGCGCCAGCATCGGGATCAGGCCCGGCAGCAGCAGGACCAGGGTGGTGAGGCGTTTCAGCATGGTAGCGGCTCTCCGAGTTTCTCGAACAGGATGGGCGGCGAGAGGAAACACATCTCGCGGCTTTGCATATCGACGGCAACCTGCACGGTGTAGCCGCGCGTCAGCCGCGTGCCGGTGGCTGCGTCGCGGATTTCGTAGCGGATTTTCAGCCGGTTTTCCCACTCGACGATTTCGGCGCAGATGCCTATGCGCTGCTGGTAAACGAGTGGCTTGGCATAGCGGATGTTCAGCTCGATCACCGGCCACGCGTAACCCGAATCGCGCATTTGCGGATAGTCGTAATCGATCAGTTGCAGCAGCGCGGTGCGGGCGTGCTCGAAGTAGCGCACGTAGTTGCCGTGCCAGCAGATGTCCATCGGGTCGAGGTCGTGGAAGGGCACAACCCATTCAATACTGGTTCCGCGTGGTGGCTTGGTTGCGCGCTCGCTGGGTTGCTGCGTCGCTTGTGTACTTGAACGTACACGGCGCTCCTCGCTTCGCGCGTCAGCGGCGCTCGCCGGTGCCGGATTGATGTCGTTGATATCACTCATACAGCTTCCATTGTTGCGACTGGATGCCGGCGACGAGACGTCGCAAGGTCGGTTCCAGCGCAACATCTTCACCGATAAAGGCGATATCGTCGGCCAACTCACCTACAAATGCATCGGCCCCTGCTTGCAACGGCATCGCGCCATCGGCAGTTTTCCGCCGCAGCGTGACGCCCTGGCGCACGGTGATCAGCATCGCGGCGGCAACTTGCTCGGTCAGTTCAAGCACGCGCAGCGCGTCGCGTGCGGCGATCGTGCCCATGCTGACCTTGTCCTGGTTGTGGCATTCGGTCGAGCGGCTGAACACCGATGCCGGCATGGTGTTTTTCAGCGCTTCGGCCGTCCACGCCGATGCGCTGATCTGCAGCGCCTTGAGGCCGTGGTTGATCGCCGCGCGCGGGCCGGTTGCGCCAGACAGATTCGCCGGCAGGCCGTGGTTGTAACGGGCGTCGACGAGCAGCGCCATTTGCCGATCCAAGAGGTCGGCGACGTTGGCGACGAGGTTCTTCAGCGAGTCCATCGCAAAGGCGATATGGCCGCCGTAGAAATGGCCGCCGTGCAGCACGCGTTCCTCGTCGGGGTCGACCAGCGGGTTGTCGTTGGCGCTATTGAGTTCGTTTTCGATCACGTTTTTCAGGAAGGGCAGCGCGTCTTCGAGCACGCCGATCACGTGCGGCGCGCAGCGCAGCGAATAGCGATCCTGCAGCCGGTGATCGTTGCGGCCGGCCTTGTTGTCGCCGAGATCGGCACGCAGCCGCGCCGCCACCGCTTGCTGGCCCGGATGCGGCTTGGCGGCGAACAGCGTTTCGTCGAAATGCTGCGGGTTGCCGTCGCTGGCGGCGACGGCGAGCGCGGTGATCCGCGTCGCCAGTCTGGCGAGGTAGTCGGCGCGCTCCCAGGCGAGGCAGGCGAGGCCGGTCATCACGGCGGTGCCGTTCATGATCGCCAGGCCTTCTTTCGGCCGCAGTTTCAACGGTGTCAGACCGAAGCGCGCCAGTGCCTCGGCAGCCGGGAGCATTTCGCCGTTGACGCGTGCTTCGCGCTCGCCGCACAGCACCGCCGCTACGTAGGACAGCGGCGTCAGGTCGCCGCTGGCGCCGACCGAGCCTTCCTGCGGAATGCGCGGCAGGATGTCGTGTTCGAGCAGCGCGGCCAGCTGCGTTAGCAGCGCCGGGCTGACGCCCGAATAGCCTTGCGACAGCGAGGCCAGCCGGGCCGCGAGAATCGCGCGGGTTTCGACGTCGCCGAACAGCGCGCCGAGGCCGCAGCCGTGATAGGTGTACAGGTGCTGTGGCAGCTCGTAGGCGAGTTCAACCGGCACGGCGACGGTGCACGAATCGCCGTAGCCGGTGGTCACGCCGTAGATCACGCCTTCATCGGCCAGTAGTTTGTCCAGAAACGCCGCGCCACGTGCGATGCGGCCGGTGAATTCGGCATCGGTCGAGAGCACCGGCGCCGCTTCGCGCAGCGACAGTGCAACGATATCGGCGATGGCAAGGCGCGAAGCACCAAAAGTGACTGTCATTGTTCGGACCAGAAAGGATAGAAGTTGAACCACTGCAGCGGCGCGGCGAGGCATTCGGCCTCGAGCAGCGCGGCGTAACTGGCCGCAAGGCGGGCGATCTCGCTACGGCGGTCGGCGCGCGGCAGCACGACGCGCTCGGCGAGCACGCGCACGGTGATGTGGAAGCTTGCGCCACGGCGACTGGCAACCAGCGCGACCAGCGGGCATTTGAACACCGACGCCAGCACATAGGGGCCGGTCGGGAATAGTGCCGGCGTACCGAGGAAGGGCGCGCCGACCGTATCGGGCGTGTTCGACACCGGCACGCGGTCGCCGGCGATCACGACGAACTCGCCGGCGGCGACGCGTTCGGCCAGCATCACCGCGGTGGCGGCCGAGATCTCGGTGACCTGGATCAGCCGGATTTGCGCATCGGGATTGGTTTCGCGCAGCAGCCGGTTGAAGCGCTCGGCGTGCTTGGTGTGCACCAGGATATTCAGCCGGATGCCACGACGATTTTCGCCGAGTTTGCGCAGCATCTCGAAATTGCCGATATGCGCGGTCATGATCACGCCCCCGTGGCCGGCGTCGATGAGCCGCTGCATCACGTCGCCGCCGTCACGTTCTATCGGCGTATCGTCGAGATCGCCGCGCCAGACCAGCAGCTTGTCGAGCACGGTTTCGCCGAAGGCGGCGAAATGGCGCAGCGTATTGAGCAGCGTCGGCGCCGGCGTACTGCCGCCGCTGACCGTGTGCAGCCTTGCCAGATACTCGCGCGAGGCACGGCGGGCGATACGGTGACTCAGCATGAACCAGGTCATCACCGGATACAGCACCAGCCGGAACGGCCAGCGGCCGAAAGCCTTGTAGATGCCGACCAGCAGGCGGATGCCGCCGATAAAGCCGGCTTCACCGACCGATGCCCAGTGCCGCGCCATCAGCGCGATCCCGATGACAGCGGCAGGTGGCGCGCGAGCAGCCGTGGCAGGCGCAGCAGCATGCCGAAGAACAGCCGTGTGTGCATGGCGCTGATGCGGACATTGTCGCGCCAGTAATCGAAGTGCGAGACGCCATCGAGCGGGTAGCGCACGCGGGTCGGCAGATTCACCACCGGCACGCCGGCCCAGTCGAGCCGCACCAGCACCTCGGGGTCGAAATCCATCCGCTTGGCGCGCTTCATCGTCGCGAGCACCGGCAAGGTCGCCGCCAGCGGGTAGATGCGGTAGCCGCACATCGAATCGGTGATGCGCAGGCTCAGCGTATTGATCCACACCCAGACGTGCGTGGCGTAGCGACCGTAGAGCCGGCCCTTGGGCACCGATGCATCGTATCGCGGGCAGCCGGCGATGATCGCGCCGGGCCGGGCCTGCATCTGGGCGAGAAAGCGCGGCACGTCGGCGGTGTCGTGCTGGCCGTCGGCGTCAATCTGCAGTGCATGGCTGTAACCAAGCTCTGCAGCTTTGATGAAGCCGCTGCTGCACGCGGCGCCCTTGCCCTGATTGTGGCCGTGCCGCAGCAGCGTGACCCGGTCGCGCAGCGCCAGCGTATCGAGCACCGCCGCGCAGCCGGCGTCGCTGCCGTCATCGACCAAGAGCACCGGCAGGCCGTGCGCGAGCAGCGCATCGACGACGGTTGCAATCGCGTGTTCGTGGTTGTAGACGGGAACGACGGCGATGCACTTCATGCGCTGACCTCGTCAAAGAGGATTTTGCCGCTCGAATGCGCGCCGGCGTCCGAGCTGTAGGCGAACGACAAGGCCTTTTTGGCTTGGTCCCAGCTCAAGACGAGGACCACGTCCATGCCCGGCTGGATGATGCGCTGGAACTTGAGCGTGCGCATGCCGGCAAAATCGCCGTGTATGCCTAGCCGCTCGCGGCCGTAGTGCACCGCCCAGTCGATCTGGGTGACGCCGGGCAGCACCGGCGTCTGGTCGAAATGACCGTCGAAATGGATCAGGCTGGCGGCGATGTGCAGCGTCAGCGTCAGTGCATCGACGGCCGGGGTTTCGGCGACGATGTGGGCAAAGCGCGGGCGCGGCGCGGCGAACAGCGCCGCCAGCAGCGCTTCGGGCGTTTTGCCCATGCCGTTGTGCGGCAGCTCGGCGACGTAACGCCAGCGCCGCGGCAGGCCGATGCGCTCTATGTCGTTTTCGAGTGCCGCGCGCAAGCGACGATCAAGCGCCGCCTTGCCGTCGCGTGCCAGCACATCGCGGCCGGCCTCGCTCAGCACCACGACGGCGCCGATTTCGTCGCGCTGGCCCGATAACAGCAGCGCGCGCGCGACGGCGACGTCCGCGCAAGCGCCCAGCAGCGTCTCGATCCGCGTCAACGACACGCGCTTTTCCTCGACCTTGACGATGCGATCGACCCGGCCGAGCAGGGTGAGCTTGCCGTCAAGAATCGCGGCGCGATCGCTGGTCGGATACCAGCCGGGTTCGGCCAGATAATTCGATGCGACCCGCAATGCGCCATCGTCACCGACTTCCAGGCGCACACCGGGCTGCGGCGTCCACGCTTCGAACGGATCGTGGCGATGGGCGATGCCACCGGTTTCGGAGCTGCCGTAGACCTCGGTGATGGCGCAGCCGAGCAGCGTGCGGCTGGCGAGATTGGCGTCCGGTGGCAGCGGGCCGCCGGAGGAGAACACCGCGTCGAAACGCGCGGCAATCGTGCCGCGGTCGGGCACGGTCGGCAGGCGCTTGAGAATGGCCGGGCTGGCGATCAGCGTCAGCGCTTCGCCGGCAGGCAGCGACCACAGCGATTCGGGATAGGCGAGCGTGTCGGCGTCGAAGGCACGACCGGCGGCCAGCGGCCACAGCACGCGGAACAGCAGGCCGTACAGGTGCTGGTGCGGCACGGTGGCGACGATGCGCGAACCGGCCGGTATGCCGGCGCCGAAAGCGGCTTCGAGTGCCTCGGCCTCGTTGCGCAGCTGGGCGATGGTCTTGCTTATTTCGGCAGGCAGCCCGGTCGACCCGGAGGTGAAGACCGATAGCGATGGCGACAGCGAGCCGGCCGGATGCATCATTCCGGCGGTGGCGGTCCATGCATTCAGCGCGGCGTCGTCGACATCGCCGACCCACGGCATGGCGAGTGCGGCGCGTGTCGCCGGCAGCGCATCGCCGGGAACGACGACGGCGAGGCCGGCGCGCCATGCGGCGATCAGCCAGACGGCAAAGCGGTAGCTGTCGGTCTCGAACAGCGCGATGCGCGGCGCGGCCAGCGTGGCCAGCACCTGCTGTGCACCGTTGAGGTCGGCATCAAAAGTGTCGCGTGAAATGGCGGCATTGCCGCGCCAGGCGACGATGGCATGGTCGGCCAGCGGCCATGGATCAAGCATGACGGTGTCCGTTGCGGTGGGCATTGCGGCGCATGACGAGTCGCCGCACCAGATACTCGCTAGCGCCGAGCGTGCCGATCAGCACATAGGCGATCAGGCCGTTGTACAGCGCCCAGACCGTTTCGGCCTGCGTCGTCGTCCACAGCGCAATGCCGCCGTTGAGCGCAAAAAAACCGGCCCAGACGATGGTGACCTTGCGGGTGTAGGCGACGCCCTCGGGTGGCAGATCGGGCGTGGTGAGTCGTGCCAGCCGTTCGATCACCGGCGGTGGCCGGTACAGGCTGGCGGTGAAGATACAAAACAGCACCGCGTTGACGAGCACCGGGTAGAAGGTCAGCGGCAAGGCCGAGCGCGACAGCAGCGCGATCAGCCCCAAGAGCGCGGCGGCCAGCCCCAGCCAGCGGCCGGCCCGGGCTCCGGCCAGTCCAGAGCGGCTTGCGCCGGCAAGGGCCAGCGGCAACAGCAGCACGCCGGCGATCCAGAACGGCCAGCCCTGCCAGCGGCACAACCAGAAAAACAGTGGCAGAAGGATGCCGGCGGCCAGGCCGAGAGTCCGGTTCATGCGTTGCCGGTTTACTGCAACAGCGCGTGCACGGCGTCGACGACGTCGCCGACGGTGCGCACGCTCTTGAATGCGTCGGGTTGCATCCGTTTGCCGGTGTGTTTTTGCAGCTTCACTATCAGGTCGACGGCGTCGATGCTGTCGACATCGAGGTCTTCATACAGACGGGCGTCGAGCGAAATGCGCGTGGCGTCGATCTCGAAGCTGTCTTCGAGCGTTTTGGCGATCCAGTCGTAGATATCCTGCTTTTGCATATGGCTTACCTGCTGCGGTTGGCCGCAACGAAGGCGGCGAGGCTCGCAACCGAGCCGAAGTGTTTGCGGGTTTCGTCCGATTCGGCCGACAGCGACAGGCCGTAACGCTTTTGCAGCGCAACACCCAGCTCCAGCGCGTCGATCGAATCGAGGCCCAGGCCATCGACGAACAGCGGCGCATCGCTATCGATGTCGCCGGGGGTGAGGTCTTCGAGGTTGAGGCTCTCGATAATGAGTGCCTTGATTTCAATAATCAGATCGGACATGTAGAACTATCTCTGTGAGAAAAACTGCGCCAGCCAGTCGGTCAGCCGGCGCGCGGCAAGTGCCGGCTCGTCGCTGAACAGCCGTTCCGGGTGAATATCGTCGAGCACCGTGAGGGTGAAGTGCGGCTTGCGTTGCGGCACACGGTACCATTTGCTGCCCTTGGTCAGCATGGGCTCGGAGACCGCGATGATAACCGGCGTGATCGGTAGCGGCCCGCGCACGGCGATGTTGGCCGCGCCGCGCTGCAGCTTCAAAGGCTGGCCGGGCACACTACGGGTTCCCTCGGGGAAAACAATCAGATTATTGCCCGCCGTGACCGATGCGATGCAGTCGTCGATCAGCGCCGGGCCATTGGCATTGCTGATGAAGCCGGCAAAACGCACCGGTCCGTAGGTGAAGGGGTTCCGCCACAGCGCGGATTTCACCACGCAATCGGGGCGGCGGATCAGCGACATCAGGATCACCACGTCGATCAGCGACGGGTGGTTGGCGAGCACGAACAGGCCAAAGCGTTGCAGCTTCTCGGCGCCGCGCACTTCGTAACTGATGACGCCAACGCAGGCCATCAGAGCGACAAAGAAACGGAATCCCCAGTGAATCGCACCCTTGGCGCAGTGCAGCCGGCGCGTTCTGCCCGGCACCAGCTGCAACAGCGGCAGCAGCAGGCAGAGGATGACGATGCCGCCAAGGCCGAACACGGCGAAGCAGAACCCGGTGGCGGCAATCCGCCAGAGTCGGTTCAAATCCATCAGGCCGCGCCACGGGCGAGCCGCCAGCCGCCGCGAGCACCGAGTGCCAGCGTGGGCGCGTCGTTCAGCAGAAAGCGCAGCAGATCGAGCGGCGTGGCGTCGTCGCCACCGGCGTGGCCCGATTCGAGCGTGTAATCGTCGCCAGCGACCAGATCGAGCGCGATGGCGAACGGCGCTTCGGGCGCGTCGCCGTAGGGACGGTAAAGCGCCGGCAGCGGTTCGTCGCTGAAGCACAGCAGCACCGCCGCCGCGCCATCGGCGAGCTGGCCACAGGCTTCGATCAGCCCGGCCAGCGCGGTTTCGCGCCCGGCGGCCAGCGCCGTGACCGTCGCGTTCGTCTTGGTGGCGATGGTGAACAGCCCGGCGGTGGCGTTATGCACCGCCATGCTGAAGGCCTGCGGCGACACGGTGCCTTCCTGAGCCAGCGCCTGCAGCAGCGGCACGGTACGCGTGGCCTCGCCGTGACGGCTGGCGTGAATCAGCGGCTGGCTGTGATAGCCGATCTCGGCCGCGTACAGCGTTTCCAGCGCCATCTTGCCGAGGCGGTCGGCCCGGCGGCGCAGCATCGCCGGCATCGCCGCGACCTTGGGGGCCTCGTCGCCATGCGGCAGCGCACCGGCCAAGGCCCAGCCGAGCCAGGCTTCCCGCGTGTCCAGACCCGGCGCCCACGCTGACCACTGCCGCAGGCTGAAGTGCATGAGTGGGGAAGGGGCGGCTGGCATGGCGGTTGTAAGTAAAGGCAAAGAATTCAATGGTATCGCGTCGTACTAGGGTGCTTCAATTCGTTGAGAAGGCCGGAAAGCCTAGGCGGCTGCTTTCATCGGGCTGTCTTTTGCTTCGATCAGCGAGAGCCATGGCGATGTCATGACCGTGGTCACGATCGCCATCAGCAACATCGCCGAAAAATATGGCTCGGCAATCAGCCCGAGCTGGCGTCCCAGATTGAGCACGACCAGTTCCATCATGCCGCGGGTGTTCATCAGGACGCCCAGCGTCAGCGCCTCGCGCCGCGGCATTCGTGTCAGCGCGCCGGCCAACAGGCAACCGCCGACCTTGCCGATCACCGCCACCAGCGTCATCAACGCGGCCAGCCACCACAGCCCGCCTGCCAGCAGCGGGCCGAGGTCGGTCGAAAGCCCGATCGCGGCAAAGAAGCACGGCAGCAGCCAGCGGCACGCCGGGCTCAGCCATTGTTGCAATTTAACAACGATGCGCGGATCGCGCGGCAGCAGCAGACCGACGGCAAAGGCGCCGAGCAGCGCGTGCAAGCCCAGCCAGGCGCTCGCCGCGGCCGATGCGGCGACGTAGAGCGCGAGTTCGAGCGCGGCGCGGCGGCTGCGTCCTTCAGCCAGCGCACGGCCGATGACGCCAAGGCGTTGCCGCACCGGCCCGGCCAAGGCAAGCACGTAGCCGACGGCGACGCCGAGCTGCAGCAGGCCGAGCGGATCGTGTTGCGGCATCCACGCGAGCACCAGGGCGGCGAGCAGCGCCCAGCTCAGCGCATCGGTCAGCACCGCGCACGCCAGTGCCTGCGCGCCGATCGCCGTATCGCCCAGCCCGCGCTCGGCAACGATGCGCGCCAGCACCGGCAGCGCGGTCATGCCGCTGGCGAGCGCGATAAAGGCCAGCGGCATGGCCGGCAGCGGCGCACCGAGTCGCTGCGAGGCATACCACGCCGCCAGCGCGCCGAGCGCCATCGGCAGCGCGAGGCCGAGCTTGGTCGCCAGCAGCACGGCGCGTGGACGCTGGCGCACGCTGCCCAGGTCGAACTCGGCACCGAGCAGGAACAGAAACAGCACCGCGCCGAGATCGCCGGCCTTGGCGATCGGCTTGATCGTCTCGGCGGTGAAAACAAGTTCGCCCAGACTGGGGAACCAGCCGGTCAGCAGCGTCGGGCCGAACAGCAGGCCGGCACCGATTTCGCCGATGACCGCGGGCTGGCCGCAGCGGCGCGCAAGGGCGCCGCCGACGCGGGTGGCGAGCAGCACCAGGATCAGGGCGGCGAACAGGGAAATCAGGGGCATGGCGTGAACACACAAGGGAGTGGCGGCGATTCTATGCGATTTGCCGGCGATCGCCGCGCCGCGCGTGATGGGCACAGGGTAAAAAGTGACGTAGTGAATGTTGACTGTAATCAACTAACTTGCAGGGCCGGAGCGGATAATTCGGAATCATTCTCTTTTCTATTGAAGATCGAGGCTTGCCATGACCCTCACTCTCTCGCAGTTACTGCCGCAGAATCCGGCCCGCGTGAACGTGGTCGGTACCACCGCCGAACTGACCCACCGCCTCGCCGCGCTCGGCTTGCGTCCCGGACGCGAGGTCGAAGTGATCCGTCGTGGCTGGTTGGGTGGCCCGCTGCAGCTGAAGGTCGGCGGTACCGAATTCATGCTGCGCCGCGCCGAAGCGGCCTTGATCGAGGTGAGCGAGTTGCACGTTGTGGCTGCGGTGCAGCCAAGCACCGAGCTTGCAGCATGAAGCGCGTCGCTCTGGTCGGGATGCCCAATACCGGCAAATCCACGCTGTTCAACCGCATCACCGGCGGCAATGCCCGCGTTGCCAACTGGCCGGGGCTGACGGTCGAGCTGGCCAGCCATCGGGTGCTGTTGGGCGGCAATATGGTGCAGTTGGTCGATTTGCCGGGGATTTACGACCTGACCGGTGGCGCCGAGGATGAACAGGTCGCGCAGCGTTTCCTCGCCGACACCGAGCTCGACGCGGTGCTGCTGGTGCTGAACGCCACCCAGCTCGACCGGCAACTGGCCTTGGCGCTGCAACTGAAATCGGTCGGCGCGAAGCTGATCGTCGCGCTGAACATGGCCGACGAGGCCAAGCGCGGCGGTTTCGATATCGATACCGACGCGCTGGCCGAGGTGCTCGGCAGTCCGGTACTGAAAATCAGTGCCAAATACGGTCACGGCATCGACGGTCTCAAGGCGCTGCTTGCCTCTAGCCTCAAGGGCGAGGTGTCCCGGCTCGATTTCGCCCGCCTCAGGCCGGCCGATGCCAGCCGCGACGCCGAAGCCGCGCTGTACGAGCGTGCGGTGCACCGGCCGCCGACCCTGCCGCCGGGGCCGACGCAAAAGCTCGACGGCTGGCTGCTGCATCCGCTCGCCGGGCTGCCATTGTTCGTGATCATGATGGCGCTACTGTTCCAGCTGACCTACGCGATCGGCACGCCGCTGCAGGACGGCAGCGAGGCGCTGCTCGGCAGCGTCAGGGACGCCTGGCTGGTGCCGCTGACCAGTGGGCTGCCCGACTTCCTGTCCGGACTGATCCTCAGCGGGATCTGGGACGGCGTGACCACGGTGCTGACGTTCGCGCCGCTGATTTTCGTGTTCTTCTGCCTGATGGCGGTGATCGAGGACTCGGGCTACTTCGCCCGCGCGGCGTTCATGATGGACGGCATCATGGCGCGCGTCGGCCTCGATGGCCGCGGCTTCGTGATGCTGATGATGGGCTTCGGCTGCAATGTGCCGGCACTGATGGGCACGCGGGTGATCCGCGACCACAAGGCGCGGCTGCTGACGATGCTGACGATTCCGTTCTCGCTGTGCTCGGCGCGGCTGCAGATCTTCCTGTTCTTCGCCGGCGCGCTGTTCGGCCCGCGCCTGGCGCCGTGGGTGCTGCTGTCGCTGTATTTCGCCAGCATTTTCATCGCGCTCGGCACCGCCTTGCTGTTCCGCAAATACTTCCCCTCGCGCGAGCCGTTTGCGCTCGAGCTGCCGCCTTACCGGCTGCCGGTGTTCAAGCACATCGTGTTCCGCGGCTGGAACGAGTGCAAATCCTTCCTCAAGCTCGCGACGACGATGATCGTGATCGGCGTGGTTGCCGTGTGGCTGCTGACCAATTACCCGAACCCGCAGCACAGCTACGCGGCGGTGATCGCCGACTTCTTCCAGCCGCTGCTGTCGCCGATCGGCATCCAGGCCGAGTTGTCGATCGCGCTGCTGTTCGGCTTCGTCGCCAAGGAAGTCGTGCTCGGCGCGCTGGCGGTGATCGTCGGCGCCGACGGCGCGCAACTGGCGACGCATCTGGCGCAGACGCTCGACCCGGTGTCGGCGTACAGCTTCATGCTGTTCGCGCTGACCTATGTGCCTTGCGTCGCGACCATCGCGGCAATGAAAAAGGAATCCAGAAGCGCCGGCTTTACCGCGTTCTCGGTCGTCTGGTCGCTGCTGCTGGCGTGGACGCTGTCTTTCGTCTTTTATCAGGGCGCCCGGGCGCTGGGGTTCTGAGCGGGCGCTTTAACCGGGCAGCGCTCGAACGCGTTGTGCCGAGAGCAGGCCGACGCCTAGCGCGAGTCCGAGTGCAACAAGGTAAAGACTGAGAAAACCGCCGGTACTCAGTTTGCCGGCCAAGGGCCGGGCGATGCCGAGGAAGGCGGCGAAGCCCCACGACGCCGCCGAGGTGCCGCCGATGCACGCCAGCGCCAGCCGCTGGTGGCGTTTGAGCATGGCGTGCTCTGGTGTTGCCGGCAATAGCCGCGGCAGCGCGTAGTGGTGCAGCGCCGCGCCGTTCAGCGTCAACACCATGACCACGACGAGCTTGCTGAGCAACTTGGGTCTGGCGACGAGCTCGCCTACGCCCGGCCAGTGGCCGAAGTCGAGCACGATGATGGCCAGGCCGGTCAGCCATAGCAGCGCCAGGGCGACCAGTACGACGCGGCTGGCCAGTTGCAGCAGCGCCCGATCGCCGACGCCGGTGCGCCGGCCCATGATCTTCAGGTCGGCGAGCACGGTGGCGCCGATCGCCACGCAGCAGGCGAGCAGGTGGGGGTAAAGCAGCAAAAGACGCAGGGTATCGGTCATGGTTGCGGCGCAGGCTAAGTAGACCGGGTCGATGCTATGGCCATCGTCAGCGCCTGCCGCTGCGCCGCGACGGTTGGCGGTGCGCCGTTGTATTTGGCAATGTTCCCGGCATGCAAGACGGGATCGTTGCTCGCGCGCTAAAATGAACGGTTTGTTTCTGAATCATTTGCGCGCTTTGTAATGAATCTGCTCGTTCTCGGCATCAACCACCAGACCGCACCGCTTGCGGTCCGCGAGCGCCTTGCCTTTGGTGAAGTCGAGCTGCCGCGGGCGCTGGCCGAGCTGACACAGGTCAAGGGCGTCGCCGAAGCGGCGATTGTCTCGACCTGTAATCGCACCGAGGTCTATTGCAACGCCCGCGATGCCGAGGCCGTGCTCGGCTGGCTCGCCGCCAGCCGCGGTCGTGATGTTGCCGATATCGTCGCGCACCTCTACCGGCATGAAAACGATGCCGCGGTGCGTCACGCCTTTCGCGTGGCCTGTGGCCTCGATTCGATGGTCGTCGGCGAAACGCAGATTCTCGGCCAGCTGAAGGATGCCGAACGCGTCGCCCGCAGCGCCGGCAGTCTGGGCGTTTTGCTCAACGGGTTGTTCCAGCGCGCCTTTCAGGTTGCCAAGGATGTGCGCACCGAAACCAAGATCGGCGCGTCGTCGGTGTCGATGGCGGCGGCGTCGGTCAGGCTGGCCGAGCGGATCTACACCAGCGTGGCCGAATGCAAGGTGCTGTTTGTCGGTGCCGGTGAAATGATCGAACTGTGCGCCGCGCATTTCTGTGCGCAAAAGCCGCGCGGCGTGGTGATCGCCAACCGCACGCTCGAACGCGGCGAAAAACTCGCGGCGCAATATGGTGGCGAGGCCATGCTGCTGTCCGATATCGGCGCCCGGCTGGCCGAATTCGACATCGTCGTCAGCTCGACCGCCGCGCCGCTGCCGCTGATCGGCAAGGGCATGGTCGAGCGGGCGCTGAAGCTGCGCCGGCGCAAACCGATTTTCTTTGTCGATCTGGCCGTGCCACGCGATGTCGAGGCCGAGGTCGGCGATCTGGCCGATGCCTATCTGTATACCGTCGACGATTTGTCCGAAGTCGTGCGTCAGGGCGTTGCCAGCCGGGAGGCCGAAGTCGAGGCCGCCGAAGCGCTGGTGAGCGAAGGCGTCGCCGCGTTCAGGCAGTGGCAGGCCGGCCGTGCGCTGGTGCCGACGATACGCGAACTGAAAGACCAGGCCGACCGTGTGGCCCGCAATGAACTCGTGAAGGCGAAAAAGCGTCTCGCCGCCGGTGACGATGTCGACGAGGTGCTCGAACGCCTCGCCGAACAGGTCGCCGCCAAACTGTTGCATGCCCCGCTGGCGACGCTGAACGCCGCGGCCCCCCAAGACCAGGAACCGCTGGCCGCGAGCGCGCGCCGGCTGTTCCGTTTACCCGACCAGACATGAAACCGTCGATCCAGACCAAACTCTCGCAATTGTCCGACCGGCTTGAAGAAGTGGGGGCGCTGCTTGCATCCGAAGACGCCACCCGCGATATGGACCGCTACCGCAAGCTGACGCGCGAACACGCCGAGCTTGAACCGGTGGTGGCGCTGTTCAACGCCTTCCGCGCCACCGAGGCCGATATGGCCGCGGCCGAGGAAATGCTGTCCGATCCGGACATGAAGGAAATGGCCGAAGAAGAGATCGCCGCTGGCAAGGTACGGATCGCCGGGCTGGAAATCGAGCTGCAGAAAGCCCTGCTGCCCAAGGACCCGAACGACGAGCGCAATATCTTTCTCGAAATCCGCGCCGGTACCGGTGGCGACGAATCGGCGCTGTTCGCTGCCGACCTGTTCCGCATGTACACGCGCTACGCCGAACGCCAGCGCTGGCAGGTCGAGATCGTTTCGGCCAGCGAGTCGGACCTCGGCGGTTACAAGGAAGTGATCGCGCGCATCGTCGGTTTCGGCGCGTATTCGCGGCTCAAGTTCGAATCGGGCGGCCATCGTGTTCAGCGCGTGCCGGCGACCGAAACCCAGGGCCGCATCCACACCAGCGCGTGCACCGTGGCGGTGATGCCCGAGGCCGACGAGGTCGGCGAGGTCGACATCAATCCGGCCGATCTGCGCATCGATACCTTCCGCGCCAGCGGCGCCGGTGGCCAGCACATCAACAAGACCGATTCGGCCGTGCGGGTGATCCACCTGCCGACCGGCATCGTGGTCGAATGCCAGGACGACCGCAGCCAGCACAAGAACAAGGCCCGCGCGCTGGCGGTGCTGGCGGCACGGATCAAGGACGCGCAGACGCGCGAGGCGCAGGCCAAGGAAGCGGCGACGCGCAAGAGCCTGATCGGCTCGGGCGACCGCAGCGAGCGCATCCGCACCTACAACTTCCCGCAGGGGCGGATGACCGATCACCGCATCAATCTGACGCTGTACCGGCTCGAAGCGATCATGGACGGCGATCTGGACGAGCTGACGCAATCGCTCGTCAACGAGCAGCAGGCAGAGTTGCTGGCGCAGCTCGGCGAATGATCAAACGGCCCGCCTTGCGCGGGCCGTTTTGCGTGCAAGTCTGCCGGGTCGGCTAGATTGGAATCACAGCCACCCGCAGAGGAGAAGGGCGATGAGCGAACAGGGCAAGCGTTACAGCAATGGCGAAATCACCGTCCTGTGGCAGGCGGAGAAGTGCATCCACGCCAAACGCTGCTTTCATGGCCTGCCGGACGTGTTCGATCCGAAAAGCCGGCCGTGGATACGCATTGCCGCCGCCGGCAGCGACGACATCCGCCGCCAGGTGAACGACTGCCCGTCGGGGGCGCTGACCATCGTCGACGAACGCCAGCACGCCGCCTTGCCGGCCGGGCAGCCCTGTATCGAGCTGTTGCCCGATGGGCCGCTGCTGGTGCACGGCGCGCTGACGCTCAAGCTTTACAACGGTGACGAGCACGCCTGCGAAGCGGGCACCACGGCCTTGTGTCGCTGCGGTGCCTCGGCCAACAAACCGTTTTGTGATGGCTCGCATCGGCGTGTCGGTTTCAAGGGGTAGCACTCCAAGGGGAAAGCATGAAAGAAGTCGATCTGTTCGTGATTGGTGGTGGCTCGGGCGGTGTGCGCGCGGCGCGGATTGCCGCAGGCCACGGTGCCAGGGTGGCGATTGCCGAGGAAGCCGACTTCGGCGGCACTTGCGTCAACCGCGGCTGCGTGCCGAAAAAGCTGCTGGTTTACGCCAGCCGTTACCGCGGCGATTTCGACGAGGCGGCGGCGTTCGGCTGGCGGGTCGCCGATATGTCTTTTGACTGGAACACGCTGATCGCCAACAAGGACCGCGAGATCGCCCGGCTCGAAGCGGTGTACCGGCGCAATCTCGACAAGGCCGGCGTCGCCATTCACGCGCAGCGCGCGGTACTCGACGACGCGCACACCGTACGGCTCGCCGACGGCCAGCGCATCCGCGCCGGCAAAATCCTGATCGCCACCGGCGGCCGGCCCTACCGGGGCCCGGCGTTCGAGGGCCAGGAACTGGCGATCACCTCGGACGAAGCCTTCCACCTGGGCGAACTGCCGCGACGCATCGTCATCGTCGGCGGGGGTTACATCGCGGTTGAGTTCGCCGGCATCTTTGCCGGCCTCGGCAGCGAGACGACGCTGGTGCACCGTGGCGAGCGGCTGCTGCGCGGCTTCGATGCCGAGCTCGCCGATGAACTGGCGAGTGTCTACGGCCGCAACGGCATCGGGCTGCGCCTCGGCGCGACGGTGAACCGCATCGTCCAGGACGCCGGCGGACTGACGGTCAGCCTGTCCGACGGCAGCGTCGCGCACGCCGACGTGGTGATGCTGTGCACCGGCCGCCGGCCGTACACCGGCGGGCTCGGCCTCGATGCCGCCGGCGTGGCGCTGGCCCGGTCCGGCGCGATCCTCGTCGACGCTGCTTCGCGGACCAATGTGCCGTCGGTGTTCGCCGTCGGCGACGTCACCGACCGCGTCAACCTGACGCCGGTGGCGATCCGCGAAGGCCACGCGTTTGCCGAGCGCGAATTCGGCGGCACGCCGCAAGCGATCGACTACGACCTCATCCCGACCGCGGTGTTCTCGACGCCCGAGCTCGGCACCGTTGGCCTGCCCGAGGCGGCGGCGCGCGAGCGTTATCCGCAGCTCAAGGTGTTCCGCACCGGTTTCAGGACGATGCGTTCGGCGTTTGCCGGCGGCGACGAGCGGATGCTGATGAAGCTGTTGGTCGACGGTGAAACCGACCGCATCGTCGGCGTCCACGTGCTCGGCGATGCGGCGGCCGAAATGATCCAGCTCGCCGGCGTCGCGATGACCGCCGGCGCGACCAAGGCGCAGTTCGACATGACGATGGCGCTGCACCCGAGCGCGGCCGAGGAGCTGGTGACGCTGCGTCAGGCGTCGTAGCAGCGTGAATAGTTGCCGGAACCGGGACGGGCGATGCGCGCTCGAACCCGGTTATCCGGTTCAAGTTCAATAACAAGGAGCGACCATGAAGAAGATCATCCTCGCCGGCGCGCTGGCGCTGAGCACCGGTTTTGCCGCCGCGGCCTTCGTCGGCCCGAACAGCGCGCCGCTGATGACCACCGCAGCCGATGCGGCCAAGGCGGCCGACGATGTGCCGGTGGTACTCGAAGGCTATGTGGTCAAGGCGCTGGGCAACGACCATTACGAGTTCCGCGACAACACCGGCACGATCAAGGTCGAGATCGACCACGACAAATGGCCGGCGCAGAACGTCACGCCGCAGATGAAGGTGCGCCTGTCGGGCAAGGTCGACCGCAGCAAGCTCACCGGCTTCGAGGACATCGACGTCAAGCTGGTCGAGATCATCAAGTAAGCGCCGCACCTGCCGCACCGACAAGGCCCGCCTTCGCGCGGGCCTTGTCGTTTCAGACCACCGCAGCGCGTCCCAGTTTCGCAACGCAGAAATCGTGGAAGGCGCGCACCCGCGGCGGCAGTTGCCGGCCGCCCGGGCGCACCAGATAGAGCGGCGTCGGTTCGCCGAGCCAGTCCGGCAGCGCCGTGGTCAGCCGGCCGGCGGCCAGATCGTCGGCAACATCGAGTTCGGATTTGTAGGCGATGCCATAGCCGCGCAGCGCCCATTCGCGCACGATGGCGCCATCGTTGGCGTAGCGGGCAGGGCGGATCACTACGGTTTCGGCCCCGGCGCCGTCGGCCCGGCAGAAGCGCCAGCCGACATGGGCGCTGTCGCGGATGCAGAACGCAAGGCAACGGTGGCCGGCCAGCCCGGCCGGGGTCTCCGGCATGCCGTGGCGGGCCCAGTAGGCAGGGCTGGCGACGAGCACCCGGCGGCTGTCCGGCGCCAGCGGCGTGGCGATCACGGCGCCGTCCTGCTGTTCACCGGAGCGGAAGGCCAGATCGATCGAGCCGGCGACCAGGTCGTCGACGCGGTCGGACAACAGCAGGTGCGGTACCACCGCCGGATGCTGCGCGCAGAATTCGTCGAGCCAGTCGAGCACGAAGCAGCGGCCGAAATCGGACGGCGCCGAGACGCGCAGCGGCCCGACCAGTTCGCCACGATGCGCGGCGAGCGCGTCGCGACCGGCGTCGAGCGCCTGCTGCGCCGCCAGCGCGCTGCGGTACCAGATTTCGCCCTCGGCCGTTAGCGAGAGCTGTCGCGTGCTGCGCAGGAAGAGCCGTGCGCCGAGCTGGGCCTCCAGCCTTTTGAGCGCCACCGACAAGGCCGCCGGCGTCTGGTTGAGGTCGCGCGCGGCGCCCGAGAGCGAGCCGCGCTCGACGATGCGCAAAAACCAGTCCCAACCGGGTAGATCGCTAGCCATTGCAGGCTCCTGATTCTCAACAAAATATTGAAAATGTTTTGAGGATTATCGGCTTTTTACATTGCGGCGGCGCGCGCATGATGCGGGCTGGATTTAGTCAAAGGGAGCCGCAGCATGACATCAGCCATCTTCACGCCGGGGACGCCGCGATGAGTCGCCGCCTGTTCACCCCGCATGCGCTCGCCGGCTTGTCGCTACCGAACCGTATCGTCATGCCACCAATGACGCGCGCCCGCAGCACGCAGCCCGGCAACGTTCCCAATGCGCTGATGGCCGGGTATTACGCCCAGCGCGCCGACGCCGGGCTGATCATTGCCGAGGCGACGCAGATCAGCCCGACGAGCCAGGGCTATTCGTTCACGCCGGGTGTCCACAGCGCCGAACAGGTCAACGGCTGGCGCAAGGTCACCGACGCGGTGCACACGGCCGACGGGCGCATCTTCCTGCAGCTGTGGCACGTCGGTCGGGTGTCGCACCCGGTCTTTCACGATGGCGGTCAGCCGGTGGCGCCGTCGGCGCTCCAGCCCAAGGGCACGCAGGTCTGGGTCGTCGGTGACGATGGCGTCGGCCGCATGCTCGATTGTCCGATGCCGCGCGCGCTGGCGGTCGAGGAAATCGCCGAGATCGTCGAGGATTTCCGCGTCGCCGCGCGCAATGCGATGACCGCCGGTTTCGACGGGGTCGAAATTCACGGTGCCAACGGCTATCTGGTCGACCAGTTCCTGCGCGGCGTCTCGAACCACCGCGACGACGACTACGGCGGCAGCCCGCAAAAGCGCATCCGCTTCCTGCAGGAAGTCGTCAGTGCGGTCGCCGACGAGATCGGCGCCGAGCGCACCGGCATCCGGCTGGCGCCGTTCATCACCTTCAAGGACATGGCCGATCCCGACATCGGCGACACTATCCTGCTCGCCGCCGAATGGCTCGCCGGCAAGGTCGCCTACCTGCACCTGTCCGAGGCCGACTGGGACGACGCGCCGCAGATTCCCGACGACTTCCGCGTCGCGCTGCGATCGCGCTTCGCCGGCACCATCATCGTCGCCGGCCGCTACGACGCGGCGCGCGCCGAGGCGGTGCTCGACGCCGGCTGGGCCGATCTCGTTGCCTTCGGCCGCCCCTACATCGCCAACCCGGATCTGCCGGCGCGGCTGGAACACCGCTGGCCGCTGGCCGCGCCCGACCCGGCCTCGCTGTTCGGCGGCACCGCCGCCGGCTATACCGATTACCCGACCTATGCCGCGCAAGCCGCTGGAGAACCCGCATGAAAGCCGTTGCCCTGAGCCGTTACCTGCCGATCACCGATGCCGACGCGCTGCTCGACGTCGAGCTGCCCAAGCCCGTTGCCGCCGGTCGCGATCTGCTGGTCAGCATCGAGGCGATCGCCGTCAACCCGGTCGACACCAAGGTGCGCGCGCCGAAAGACAAGGTCGAGCCCAGCCCCAAGGTGCTCGGCTGGGACGCCGCCGGCGTGGTCGAAGCGGTCGGCCCGGATGTGACGCTATTCAAGGCTGGCGATCCGGTCTATTACGCCGGCGACCTCACCCGGCCGGGCAGCAATGCCGAGTATCAACTGGTCGACGAACGCATCGCCGCAATCCGTCCGGCCACGCTGAACGCCGCCGATGCTGCGGCCCTGCCGCTGACGGCGATCACCGCGTGGGAAGCACTGTTCGACCGGCTCGGCGTCGGCCGCAACGGCGAAGACAGGGGCAGGACCGCGCTGATCATCGGCGGCGCCGGTGGCGTCGGCTCGATCGCGATCCAGCTCGCCAAAACGCTCGCCGGGCTGACCGTGATCGCCACCGCGTCGCGGCCCGAATCGCGCGACTGGGTGAAGGCGCTCGGCGCCGACGCGACCGTCGACCACCGCAGCGACATCGCCGCACAGCTCAAGGCGCTCGGCCATGAGACGGTTGATTTCATCCTGTGCTTCAACGACACCGACCGGCACTTCGCGACGATGGCGCAGCTGATCGCGCCGCGAGGAAGGATCGTCAGCATCGTCGAGACCGCCACGCTGCTCGACCTGAACCTGCTGAAGGCCAAGAGCGCGACCTTCGTCTGGGAAATGATGTTTACCCGTTCGATGTACCAGACGCCGGACATGGTGAAGCAGCACGAACTGCTGACCGAGGTGGCGAAGCTGGTCGACGCCGGCACGCTGCGCACGACCGTCGGTGCGCATTACGGCCAGATCAACGCCGCCAATCTCAGGCGGGCGCATGCAACGCTCGAAGCCGGGCAGATGATCGGCAAGATCGTGCTGGCGGGTTTCTGAACCAGGCGGCATCGCCCGGCGTGCCATCGGTGAAGTGAGCGCTGCGCCGGGCGCTGCAACCGCCTTGATTTGACACTGTTTTCGCCGCAGCCTGGCAAGGCCGCTGCTGTATAATCTGCGGTTTTTGCCCGGCGGCTTGGTGTATGCACGTTTTTTATGACGAGGATGGCGGATTCAAGGTCGCCACGGTGAAAGAGGCGCAGGCTGCCAGCTTCATGATCGAAGACGTGCGCGGCAAGCGCGGCAAGATCAAGGCGGCCAACGTGCTGCTCAAGTTCGAGCGCCCCGATCCGGCCAGCTTGCAGAGCGAAGCCGAGGCCCTGGCTGCGGATATCGACGTCGATTTCCTCTGGGAAGTCTGCGGCGCCGACGAGTTCGGCTTTGACGATATCGCCGCCGAGTACTTTGGCGCGGGCCCGACGCCGCAGCAGCAGGCCGCGGTACTGATCCGCATCTCGCAAGCGCCGATGTACTTCTACAAGAAGGGCCGTGGCCGCTACAAGGCCGCGCCCGAAGAGAACGTCAAGGCGGCGCTGGCCGGGCTGGAGCGCAAGAAGCGCGAAGCCGAGCAGATGGCCGCCTGGCAGGCCGAGCTTGAAGCCGGCGCGCTGCCGGAGGCGTTCGCGCCCAATCTCAAGCGCCTGATCCACCGTCCGGACAAGAACAGCCTTGAATACAAGGCGCTCGCCGCCGCCGCCGATGCGCAGCACACCAGCGTGCTGCGGCTGCTCGATCACGTCGGCGCGATTCCCGATATCGAGCAGTATTTCCTCGATAGCTTCGAAATCGAATACTTCCCCAAGGGGCGCACCGGCGTCACCGACGCCAACCTCGCCGCACCCGACGATCTGCGGCTCGCCGATGTCGAGGCATTCTCGATCGACGACGTCACCACGACCGAAATCGACGACGCCTTCAGCATCAAGAAGCTGGCCAACGGCAACTGGCAGGTCGGCATCCATATCGCCGCGCCGGTGCTGGGTATCGCGCCGGGCAGCCCGCTCGATGAGCAGGTGTTCGAGCGGCTGTCGACCGTGTATTTCCCCGGCGACAAGATCACCATGCTGCCGGATTCGGCGGTCGATGTGTTCACGCTTGAGGCCGGCAGCGCCCGCCCGGCGGTGAGCATGTATCTGGAGCTGAATCCGGGGCTGGACGTGGTGGCGCATCGTTCGCAGGTCGAACGCGTGCCCATGGTCGCCAATCTGCGTCACGACCAGATCGAAACGCATTTCAATGAAGACACCGCCGGCAAGGATGGCGGTGACTATCCGTACAGGACCGAACTGAACTTCCTCTGGACCTTGGCCAACGCGCTTGAAGCCCGCCGTGGTCGCGCCGAAGACCCGAACGCGCCGGTGCGGCTCGATTACAGCTTCTATGTCGACAAGCTCGCCGATGGCACGAAGAAGGTGCGCATCCAGCCACGCAAGCGCGGCTCACCGATGGACAAGCTCGTCGCCGAGATGATGATCTTCGTCAACAGCACCTGGGGCATGGATTTGCACAAGGCCGAGATCGCGGCGATCTACCGGGTGCAAGGGCAGGGGCGTGTGCGCATGACCACGCAGTTCGGCCCGCACGTTGGCCTTGGTGTTGAATGCTACGCCTGGTCGAGTTCGCCGCTGCGCCGCGCGGTCGACTTCGTCAACCAGACGCAGATTGTCTCGATGATTCGCGAGACGACGCCGCGCTTTGCCAAGAACGATGCCGAGCTCTTTGGCGCGATCGGTTCCTTCGATACCGCCTACGCGGCGTATGGTGAATTCCAGGACAAGATGGAACGTTACTGGTGCCTGCGCTACCTTGAACAGGAGAACCTGACCGAATTGAGCGCGACCCTGATCAAGGAGAACCTCGTGCGCATCGATGGCATGCCAATGGTCATGCGTGTGCCGGGTTTGCCGGAATTGCCGGCCGGTTCATCGGTCAAACTGCAAAGGCTGGCGATCGACTTTCTTGAACTCACCGTCGACTGCCGTCTGGCAACCATCTGAACAGGCCTGACCATGTTGCCCAAACGAAAACTCAATGAACTCTTGCCGGTGCGCTTTCGCAACGGTGAACAGGTCAGACAATTCTCCAAGCCCTGCGTGCGCTGCGGCAATATGCTCGAGGCGCGTGACATGGAGGGTGCGGCGCGGCTGATCGAAGATCACCTTGCCATCGCCGCGACCGCGCGCTGCCCCAAGTGCGGCGACTCCTTCGGCATTGCCTGCGTGATCGAGAACAACAAGCGCGTTCGTCGTGTCGTCATCCCGGCATGGGCCTTCGGTTTTTACCTGCGGAATCTGCCGGTACAGCCGGGCGAAATGGCGCCCACAGCGGCCGAATCGCGCCAGAGCCAAGGTCAGGGGCGGGCCCAGAGCCCGAACCCGCCAAGCGCTGGCGATGCGGCGCCGGTTCACCGTGCGCCGGCGCGGATCGATCATCGCAATATCGTGCGCGCCGACGAGCTGGTCGGCCGCTATGGCGACAAGCCGATTCCTGCCTGGGTGGTCGTTGATGGCCTGCAACTCAATTTCGAGCGGGTCGAGTTGGGTGATCACGTTGCGGTGGGCGAATTCCTGCTCGACGGCTGCCTGGTTTACCGGGCGGTATGATGCCCAGTTCCGTCTGACAAACCGGCCGCAAGGCCGGTTTTTCTTTGTCCGGCCCGCCTATGCGCCGCTGCTCCGAAACGACCATCGGCGGCTTTGGCCGGATGGACGAGCGGGGTGCCGCTTGCCAAAAACGCCATATATTAGAATATGTTGTTTTAATGATGTTTTGGCGTGACCTGCGCTTGTCTTACCCCTTCTGCATTGAAAGAATCGGCTCCCCATGTCGGCGAACGGACATGGCACTGACTCCAAAATAAAGAGGATGGACGAGATGAAGACGAAGCAGACGATCGCGGCGGCGCTCTTGCTTGCACTGACATCACCGGCATGGGCAGCGGCGTGGAGTAACACTCAGGTTTACGTGGCGGGGAATACCGCCGATTACGCCGGCAAGACCTGGCGGGCGAAATGGTGGACTCAGGGCAACGCCCCGGGGGCCGAGCAATGGGGGCCATGGGAGGTGGTCAGCGGGACAACGACACCAAGCCCGCTTCCGACGCCGACGCCGACGCCGACCCCGACCCCGACCCCGACCCCGACCCCGACCCCGACCCCGACCCCGACCCCCGTCGGACAGTACCCCGCCTGGGATGCGGCCAAGATCTACGATACATCGGGTCAACGCGTCAGCTTTGGCGGTCAAGTCTACGAGAACCAGTGGTGGACGCGTGGTGACAGTCCGGCGACCAACTCGGGCGGTATCGGTTCGGGCAAGGTCTGGCTGTTGATCGGTTCGGTGACGCCGCCACCAAGCCCGACACCTGCACCGACGCCTGCGCCAACACCCAAGCCCAGCCCCGTCCCGACGCCGGCTCCTACACCGGTGCCGACGCCTGCACCAAGCCCGATCCCCACCCCTGCGCCAACCCCGGTCGGCAGCATCGTGCCGGCGCGCCAGCTGGTGCTGGAGCAGCCCGGCGACATCGGCAAACTGCGGGCCGCGCAATTGCGTTCGTTCAACCACACGCCATTTCAGTCCACCGGCTACTGGGTGCAGCCGGGCGATGTGCTGGTGGTCAGCTATTACTTCACCGGCGCCGCACCGAGCAAGAACCCGGAAATCTGGATCCACTCGATCGATGACAACACCTGGAACTACGACAGCGATCAGAAGGTGAAGCTGGGCGTCGGTTCGACCACGATCACCGCGACCAAGGCCGGCGCGGTCTACGTTTCGGTGTTCAATGACCCGACCGGCGGCGAGATGAGCGTCGAACTGGTTTCGGGCGGCAGGGTGATGCCGCGCTTCGTGCTTGGCGAACATACGGCGGCGCAGTGGTCGCAGATGCTGGCCAACTACGGCTCCGCGCCGTATGCAGAGCTGGTGGGCAAGCGCATGATGCTGACCACGACGCTGGCCAAGGCCAGGACGCACGTCGATGATCCGCTGGCGTTGATGAATCGTTGGGATGAAATCGTTCGGCTTGAAGACGAGCAGTACGGCATCAAGCCCGGCAACGCCTGGCCGCACAACCCGACGCCGCATCGCTTCCATTTCGTCGAGCTGCCGCCGTACGACGGCTGGATGTACGCGTGGCAGTACCGGATGGCGAGCGCGTCCGCCGATGGTGCGATTGGCGCGGTCTTGAACGCCAACACCTTGCGTACCGACGGCTGGGGGCCGTGGCACGAGCTGGGGCATCAGTACCAGATGTCGTCGATGACCTGGGCCGGGCAAACCGAGGTAACGGTGAATCTGTCGTCGGCCTATGTGCAGCGCGCGCTGGGTCAGCCGTCGCGTTTCGAGACCCAGGGCACCTGGACCAAGACCTTTAGCCATCTCGCTCAGCCCGTTCGCGATTTCGCCGCGCAGTCCGATTTGTTTGTGCGGGCGACGATGTTCTGGCAACTGGATCTGTCCTTCGGTCGCGACTTCTACGCCAAGCTCGGCACGAACTATCGCAATATGCCGGCGGCGCAACGGCCGTCGACCGATGTGGCGAAGACGCAGACCTTCGTGGTCGAAACCAGCCGGGTTGCCGGTTACGACTTGACGAGCTTCTTCGAGCGCTGGGGGATCCCGGTCGACGCGGCGACGCGGACGACGCTCTCGACAATGGGCTTGCAGCCGCTATCGGCACCGATCTGGGAAAATCGCGACAGCAACGTCAAGTACAAGTTTTATTGAACCGGCGGTGATCGCGGAGCACTTGAGACCGGGCCTTGGGCCCGGTTTTTTTTCGCGGCGGCGGCTCGAACACCGGCGCCGGCGGTTCTAGCCGGGTAGGGGGCGTGGCGGGGCCAGATGTATCAAGCCGGCCGCTTGGCGAAAATACCGCTTGGATTGCCGGATGCGAGGTTTATAATCCTGAGCCCTGTACATAGCTTCAGCCAGGCCGAGGTTCGCCATGCAACGTTCGATGCTCAAATCCAAGATCCACCGTGTCACCACGACCCACTCGGAACTCAATTACGAGGGTTCGTGTGCGATTGACGAGAATCTGTTGGAAGCGGCAAACATCCTTGAATACGAAGAAATCGAAATCTGGAACGTCACCAACGGTGCGCGGCTGGCGACCTACGCCATCAAGGCCGCACGCGGTTCGGGCATCATTTCGGTGAACGGCTCGGCTGCACGCCAGGCCCAGGTTGGCGATATGCTGATCATTGCGACCTTCGCCCGTTACGAAGAGGCGGAAATCGTCAAGCACGAGCCGTCGCTGGTGTTCGTCGACGAAGCCAACCGCATGGTCAGCGTCAAGCACGCCACGCCGACACAGATGGTCTAAGCGTCGCGGTCGTCGCGGCAGCGAGCTGTCTTCGGGCCACCTTCGGGTGGCCTTTGCGTTTGGTCCGTGATGAACGGCAAGCCAGAAAACTTGCAATTAGCGTGAATATTGCCGATATCTGATGAGAGCACACTGTGCGACTGATGCACCGAGGCCAGGCCCAAAAGCCTGGCCTTTTTGTTGCCCGCGCGCCTAAGTACAATCCGGCCAGCGTCCTCCCGTCCGGGGCATGGTGCGCGCTTGCCGCTGCGATATCCGAGCCGGCGACTTGCGAGCAGCACTGGCGCGGCAATTGGAATCAGTAAAAAAACAATCCAGATCTCGACCAAGGAATACCCGATGAAATCCATCCGCATGCTGTGCGGCGGCCTTGTGATGGCTGCCTTATCGTTGAGCGCCCAGGCGCACGAATACAAGGCCGGCGAGCTGTTCATCCACCACCCGTGGGCGCGTGCCACGCCACCGGGCGCGCAAAGTGGCGGTGTGTTCCTGCTGGTGAAAAACAGCGGCGACAAGGCCGACGAGCTGATCGGCGTTGAAACCGCCGCCGCCGGCACCGCCGAGCTGCACCAGATGAAGCTGGAGAACGGCGTGATGAAAATGAATGCCGTCACCTCGGTCGAGATTCCGGCCAAGGGTGAAGCCGAACTCAAGCCCGGCGGCTATCACGTGATGCTGTTCAAGCTGGTCGCGCCTTTGAAGGAAGGCGACAAGTTTCCGCTGACGCTGAAGTTCAAGCGTGGCGGCAGCGTCAAGGTCGATATCAAGGTCGAAGCGATGGGGGCGAAGGCCGAGGCGATGCACGTGCACTGAGCTCGACCTCATTAGGCGGCTGCGCCTGCGCATTTTGTCCTCGTCCGATGCTCGGAATCCTCATGGACTTGATGTCCATTCCGGTTCCTGTGCTTCGGGCGTGAACAAACTGCTTTGGCTCGTTCGCCTACTGAGGCGAGCTATCGTCGAATACGGCCCGTGTATCGGGCCGTTTTGCATGGTGCAGGCACGGGAAGGCCGGGCGACACAGGCGTATCATTCGGGGCATTCACCAATGCAGCCGGAAGCCGCCATGAACCCGATCGCCGTCAAGGATTACCTGCTCTCCTTGCAGCAGAACATCGTCGCCACGCTGGAGAGCCATGACGGTGGCACTTTCATCGCCGATCGCTGGGAGCGGCCGGCTGGCGGTGGCGGTGTCAGCCGGGTGATCGAGGACTCGGCCTTGTTCGAGCGCGGTGGCGTGCTGTTCTCGCATGTGCTCGGCGACGCGATGCCGGGCTCTGCAACCGCGCACCGGCCCGAGCTGGCCGGCCGCAGCTGGGAGGCGATGGGGGTGTCGCTGGTGCTGCACCCGAAGAACCCCTATATCCCGACCGTGCACCTGAATGTGCGCTTTTTCCGCGCCTACGCCGACGGCGTCGACGACGTGTTCTGGTTCGGCGGTGGCATGGATCTGACGCCGTATTACGGCTTCGAGGAAGATGCCGTCCACTTCCACGCCACCTGTCGCGATGCACTGGCGCCGTTCGGCGACGGCTACTACCCCAAGTTCAAGGACTGGTGCGATGGCTATTTCTTCCTCAAGCATCGCAACGAGGCACGCGGCATCGGCGGCATTTTCTTCGATGATCTGACCGAACTCGGTTTCGACGGCGGTTTCGCGATGATCCGCGCCGTCGGCGACGCTTTCCTGCCGGCGTATACGACCATCGTCGAGCGCCGCCGCGAACTGGCCTGGAGCGAGCGCGAGCGCGACTGGCAGGCGTACCGGCGCGGCCGCTATGTCGAATTCAACCTGGTCTGGGATCGCGGCACGCTGTTCGGCCTGCAGTCGGGCGGCCGCACCGAATCCATCCTCTGTTCGATGCCGCCGTCGGCCAAATGGCGCTACGACTGGCAACCGCCAAACGGCTCGGAAGAAGAACGGCTGCTGACCGACTTCCTGCCGATCCGCGATTGGCTGCGCGAGGCCTGAACCGTGTCCTTGCTCAGCACCCGCCACCTGACCGCCTACTACGTCTCATCCCTGGTCGGTTCGGGCATTCTGGTCATTCCGGCGATGGCGGCCGAAATCGCCGGCCCGGCCGCCTTGATCGCGTGGCTGGCGCTGGTGGCGCTGTCTTATCCGGTGGCGCTGGTGTTCGCGCGGATTTCGGTCGCGTACCCCGATAGCAGCGGCATCGTGCGCTTCCTCGGCGTGTGCTTTCCACCGGTCGCGGCGCGCATCGCGGCTCTGCTGCTGCTGGGGACGATGATCCTCGGCAATCCGGTCGTCGGCCTCGCGGCGGCGCGTTATTTCTGCCACGCCCTCGGCATCACCAGTCCGTGGGGGCTGACGGCGATGGCGATCGCGGTGATGTGGGGCAATGTCGCGTTCAACCTCGGTGGCCTGCGTTTCGGCAGCCGCATGCAGACCTTGATGTTGTCGGCATTGGTGATCGTGCTGATCGGCGTGTTGGTGCTGGCCTTGCCGGCATCAAATACCGCCAATCTGGCACCGTTCGCGCCAAACGGCTTGTGGGCGGTCGGGATTGCCGCATCGGTGTGCTTCTTTTCGTTTCTGGGTTGGGAGAACGTCTCGACCGTCGCCACGCAGGTGAAAACGCCGGAAACGACGTTCCCGCGCGCGATCCGGCTGGCGCTGGTCGCCGTCGGCGGTCTTTATTTAGGCATCGCCGTCGTCTATGCGCTGGTGGTGCCGGCCGACGAAATCGGCGGCCAGTACGCGGTGATCAGCGCCTTGCTCGAACGCAGCGTGGGCCCGCGCGCCGGGCTGGCGGCCGATCTGATCGGCGGGGTGCTGTTGTTTGTCACCAGCAACGTCTGGGTGCTGGCGGCGGGGCGGCTGATGTCGGCCACTGCGCGAGATGGCGGCCTGCCGCCATGGCTGGCGCGCACCGTCGGCCGGGGCGAAACCCCGGTGCCGGCGCTGTGGCTGCTCGCGGCCTTGTACGCGCTGGTGTTGCTGGGCCTGCGCGTGTCGGGCCATAACGAGATGGCGATCATCCACTTGGCCGACCTGAATTTTCTGCTGGTTTACCTGTTTACCTTCTGGGCTGCTTGGCGGCACTTCCCCGATGCACCAACGCGGCGCCGGGCGCTGGCGGCGCTGGTCGGTACGGCGATGTTTTTGCCGTTCTTCATTTCCGGCGCGCGCTGGTCGGCGCTGGCGATTGCCATCGTCGCCGCGTGGGCGTGGTGGCGCAAACCACAGACTGTGGCAGCCTGATTCGGGAGAGACGAATGAGCCGCTTGCTGATTACCCCCGGTGACATCACCACCCTGGCGGTCGATGCCATCGTCAATGCCGCGAACACATCATTGCTCGGCGGTGGTGGCGTTGACGGCGCGATCCACCGCGCCGCCGGCCCGGGCCTGCTGGCCGAGTGCCGCACGCTGGGTGGCTGCCCGACCGGCGAGGCCAGGATCACCGCCGGCTACGATCTGCCGGCGCGCTACGTGATTCATACAGTCGGCCCGGTCTGGCACGGCGGCGACCATGGCGAGGCCGCGCTGCTGGCAAGTTGCTATCGGCAGAGCATCTTGCTGGCCGAGGCGCACGGGATAAGCAGCCTGGCGTTTCCGGCGATCAGCTGCGGCGTGTACGGTTATCCGCTTGAGGCTGCAGTCGATATCGCCGTCACCACGGTGCGAAACATGCTTGCCGAGGCCGCCGCTGTGGCTGAAATCCACTTCGTGGCTTTCGATGACAAGGTATTAAAGGCTTATCAAACAAGGCTTGGCATCGACCGTTGATCGCCTGTAGCACCAAGGCACTGAGCTACATTAAGTTTTTTGCATTTCAAACAATGCAGCACCGTTTTTTTCTGGCAAACTCGATCATCCGACCAAGCCAAATACTTACCGGTTTGTGGTTGGTGCAGCCCTTGCCTTGATGCAGCGTGCCTGCTGCGCGGCAACGCCGTGCGCGGTGCGTTGCGTTGAAATGACTGCCCGAACACCTCAAAGCTGGCCTGTGGCCGGCTTTTTTATCGCCTTTTATTTGTCGCATTTTGGCCAGCAGCCGCTGGAAAGGATACACGCGTGATGGACCCGGCAATGCCTGCCCAGCAGGGGCTGTACGACCCTGCCAATGAACACGATGCCTGTGGCGTTGGCTTTGTTGCCCATGTCAAAGGGCAAAAAAGCCACGCCATCGTCGAACAGGGTCTGCAGATCCTGAAGAACATCGACCATCGTGGTGCCGTGGGTGCGGATCCGCTGGCCGGTGACGGCGCGGGTATCCTGATCCAGATTCCGGATGCGCTATACCGCGATGAAATGGCCAAGCAGAGCGTGGCCCTGCCCCCGGTGGGCGAATACGGCGTCGGCATGATTTTCTTGCCGCAGGAAGCCGCCTCGCGCATGGCCTGTCAGGAAGAAATCGAACGCGCGGCGCGCGCCGAAGGTCAGCTGGTGCTGGGCTGGCGCGATGTACCGGTGAACGCGGCGATGCCGATGTCGCCGGCGGTGAAGGCCAAGGAGCCGGTGATCCGTCAGGTGTTCATCGGCCGCGGCCCGGACGTACTGGTGACCGACGCGCTCGAACGCAAGCTCTACGTGATCCGCAAGGACGCCAGCCATGCGATCCAGCGCCTGCAACTGACGCACGGCCACGAATTCTATGTGCCGTCGTTCTCGGCGCGCACCGTCAACTACAAGGGCCTGCTGCTGGCCGATCAGGTCGGCGTGTATTACCACGATCTCGCCGATGCGCGCTGCGTCTCGGCGCTGGCGCTGGTGCACCAGCGCTTCTCGACCAACACCTTCCCGACCTGGGATCTGGCGCATCCGTTCCGGATGATCGCGCACAACGGTGAAATCAACACCGTGCGCGGCAACGTCAACTGGATCCGCGCGCGCGAAAAAGCCATCAGCTCGCCGGTGCTCGGCGACAGCCTGAACAAGATCTGGCCGCTGATCTACCCGGGCCAGTCCGATTCGGCGTCGTTCGACAATGCGCTTGAGCTGCTGGTGATGGGCGGCTATTCGCTGGCCCAGTCGATGATGATGATGATTCCGGAAGCGTGGGAAAAGCACACGCTGATGGACGAAAACCGTCGCGCCTTCTACGAGTACCACGCCGCGATGATGGAGCCGTGGGACGGCCCGGCCGCGGTCGCGTTCACCGACGGCCGCCAGATCGGCGCCACGCTGGATCGCAACGGCCTGCGCCCGGCGCGCTACCTGATCACCAAGGACGATCTGGTGGTGATGGCGTCCGAATCGGGCGTGCTGCCGATTGCCGACGAGCGCATCGCCCAGAAGTGGCGTCTGCAGCCGGGCAAGATGTTCCTGATCGATCTCGAGCAGGGCCGCATCATCGGCGACCAGGAAATCAAGGACAGCCTCGCCAACGCCAAGCCTTACCGCGAGTGGGTCGACAAGATCCGCATCAAGCTCGACGAAGTGCAGGATGCGACCGAAGCGCCGAAGTCGCCCTGTAGCGCGCTGCTCGATTGCCAGCAGGCATTCGGCTATACGCAGGAAGACATCAAGTTCATCCTCGAACCGATGGCCAAGGCCGGCGAAGAAGCGACCGGCTCGATGGGTAATGACGCTGCGCTGACCGTGCTCTCGGGCAAGGCCAAACCGCTGTACAGCTACTTCCGTCAGTTGTTCGCCCAGGTGACCAATCCGCCGATCGATCCGATTCGTGAAGACCTGGTGATGTCGCTGGTTTCCTTCATCGGCCCGAAGCCGAACCTGCTGAATCCGGCCGACATCAATCCGCCGATTCGCCTCGAAGTCTCGCAGCCGGTGCTCTCGGCGGCCGAGATTGAAAAAATCCGCCATATCGGCAAGTACACCGGCGGCAAGTTCCGCTCGCACGAGCTCGACATTTGCTACCCGGCCGCCTGGGGCAAGGAAGGCATCGAAGCCCGTCTGGCCTCGCTGGCCGCCGAAGCCGAAGACGCGGTCAAGGGCGGTGCCAACATCCTGATCGTCTCGGACCGCAGGCTCGATGCCACGCGCGTGGCGATTCCGGCGCTGCTGGCGACCTCGGCCGTCCATCAGCATCTGGTTGAAAAAGGCCTGCGCACCAGTACCGGCCTCGTCGTCGAAACCGGTTCGGCGCGTGAAACGCACCACTTCGCGCTGCTTGGCGGTTTCGGCGCCGAAGCGGTACACCCGTATCTGGCGATGGCCACGCTGGCCGGGTTCGCCAATGGCGACGCCGAACTGGCGGCCAAGAACCAGAAGAACTTCATCAAGGCGATCGGCAAGGGCCTGATGAAGGTGATGTCCAAGATGGGCATCTCGACCTATATGTCGTACACCGGCGCACAGATTTTCGAGGCCGTCGGCCTGCAGAAGGCGCTGGTCGACAAGTACTTCACCGGCACCAGCTCGAACGTCGAAGGCATCGGCCTGTTCGAAGTCGCCGAAGAAGCGCTCAAACTGCACACCGCCGCGTTCTCGACCGACCCGGTGCTCGCCGACGCACTCGACGCCGGCGGCGATTACGCCTTCCGCACCCGTGGTGAAGACCACCTGTGGACGCCCGATTCGATCGCCAAGCTGCAACACGCGACGCGCTCGAACGAGTATTCGACCTACAAGGAATATGCGGCACTGATCAACGACCAGACCAAGCGTCACCTGACGCTGCGCGGCCTGTTCGAAATCAGCCCGGTCGGCGAGCCTGTGCCGCTGGACGAAGTCGAATCGGCCAAGGACATCGTCAAGCGTTTTGCTACCGGCGCGATGAGCCTCGGCTCGATCTCGACCGAAGCGCACAGCACGCTGGCACTGGCGATGAACCGCATCGGCGGCAAGTCGAACACCGGCGAAGGCGGCGAAGACGCGAAGCGCTTCATCCCGCTCAAGGCCGGCCAGACGCTGTCCGAAGTGATCGGCAAGACCCGGATCGAACGCGACTACACCTTCAAGGAAGGCGACAGCCTGCGCTCGGCGATCAAGCAGGTCGCGTCGGGCCGTTTCGGCGTCACCGCCGAATACCTCGTCAATGCCGACCAGATCCAGATCAAGATGGCGCAGGGCGCCAAGCCGGGCGAGGGCGGCCAGTTGCCGGGCCACAAGGTGTCCGAATACATCGGCTTCCTGCGCCACTCGGTGCCGGGCGTCGGTCTGATTTCACCGCCGCCGCACCACGACATCTACTCGATCGAGGATCTGGCGCAGCTGATCCACGACCTGAAGAACGTCAACGCCAAAGCGTCGATCTCGGTCAAGCTGGTGTCGGAAGTCGGCGTCGGCACCGTTGCCGCCGGCGTGACCAAGGCCAAGGCCGACCATCTGGTGATCGCCGGCCATGACGGCGGCACCGGCGCGAGCCCGCAATCGTCGATCAAGCACGGCGGTTCGTCGTGGGAATTGGGTCTGGCCGAAACGCAGCAGACGCTGGTGCTCAACCGCCTGCGCGGCCGCGTCCGCGTTCAGGTCGACGGCCAGATGAAGACCGGTCGCGACGTGGTGATCGGCGCGCTGCTCGGCGCCGACGAATTCGGCTTCGCCACCGCGCCGCTGGTCGTCGAGGGCTGCATCATGATGCGCAAGTGTCATCTGAATACCTGCCCGGTCGGTGTCGCGACGCAGGATCCGGTGCTGCGCCAGCGCTTTACCGGCCAGCCGGAACACGTGGTCAATTACTTCTTCTTCGTTGCCGAAGAAGTCCGCGAACTGATGGCCAGCCTTGGCGTGCGTCGCTTCGACGATCTGATCGGCCGCGCCGACCTGCTCGACAAGCGCGCCGGTATCGAACACTGGAAGGCGCAGGGTCTGGATTTCAGCAAGGTCTTCCACCTGCCGGCGGTCGATGCCGCCGAGCCGCGCCTGCACGTCGACGTGCAGGATCACGGTCTGGAGAAGTCGCTCGACAACGTGCTGGTCGCCAAGGCGCAGAATGCGCTGGAAACCGGCGCCAAGGTGTCGATCGAAACATCGATCAAGAACGTCAACCGCACCGTCGGCGCGATGCTGTCGGGTGAAGTGGCGCGCCGTTACGGCAACGCCGGCCTCGCCGAAGATACGATCAATGTGCGCCTGAACGGCACGGCGGGGCAGAGCTTCGCGGCTTTCCTCGCCAAGGGCATCACGTTTGACCTCGTCGGCGAAGGCAACGACTACGTCGGCAAGGGTCTGTCGGGCGGCCGCGTGATTGTGCGTCCGGCGCCGGGCTTCGTCTGCGATACCGCGGCCAACATCATCATCGGCAACACCGTGCTGTACGGCGCCACCGATGGCGAGGCTTTCCTCGCCGGTGTCGGCGGCGAACGTTTCGCCGTGCGCAACTCGGGCGCGACCGCCGTGGTCGAGGGCGTGGGCGATCATGGTTGCGAATACATGACCGGCGGCACCGTCGTCGTGCTCGGCAATACCGGCCGCAACTTCGCCGCCGGCATGTCGGGTGGCATTGCCTACGTCTTCGATGAAGACGGCGTGTTTGCCGATCGCTGCAATATGGCGCAAGTCGCGCTCGAGGCCGTATTGCCGGCCGGCGAGCAATCGGCCAGCGAGCCGCATCACCGCGATCAGGCCGACGAAGTGCAGCTCAAGTCGCTCATCGAGCGCCACGCCCAGCTGACCGGCAGCAATCGCGCCAAGGCCATCCTGGCCGACTGGGACGCGAGCCGCGCCCGCTTCATCAAGGTCTATCCGAACGAATACCGTCGCGCGCTGAAGGAAATGGCCGCTGCGAAGGCTGAGCAGCAGAAGGAGATTGCATAAATGGGCAAGCCCACAGGGTTTCTCGAATTCGAGCGCGTTTCGGAAAGCTACGCACCGGTGACCGAGCGCGTCACCCATTACCGCGAATTCGTCGCGCGCCTGGTCGACGACGCGGCGAAGACGCAGGGCGCGCGCTGCATGGATTGCGGCATTCCGTTCTGCAACAACGGTTGCCCGGTCAACAACATCATTCCGGACTGGAATGACCTGGTGTTCCGTGGCAACTGGCAGGATGCGCTGACCGTTCTGCATTCGACCAACAACTTCCCCGAGTTCACCGGCCGCATCTGCCCGGCGCCGTGCGAATCGGCCTGTACCCTCGGCATCAACGACGACCCGGTCGGCATCAAGTCGATCGAGCGTTACATCGTCGACAAGGGCTGGGAAAACGACTGGATCAAGCCGCAGATCGCTGCGACGAAGACCGGCAAGACCGTCGCCGTGGTCGGCTCGGGCCCGGCCGGCTTGGCCGCGGCGCAGCAGCTGGCGCGCGCCGGCCATGCGGTGACCGTGTTCGAAAAGAGCGACCGCGTCGGCGGCCTGCTGCGTTACGGCATTCCCGATTTCAAGCTCGACAAGAGCGTGATCGACCGCCGCATGGGCCAGCTCGAGCTTGAGGGCGTGGCGTTCCGCACCTCGACCATCGTTGCCGTCGACGGCAAGCTGCCGGCCGGCATCGTCAACGACGCCAAGACCGTCGTGACGCCGGATGCGCTCAAGGCCGAGTTCGACGCGGTGATCCTCGCCGGTGGTTCGGAAGTGCCGCGCGATCTGCCAGTGCCGGGGCGTGAACTGGCCGGTGTGCATTACGCGCTGGAATTCCTCATTCCGCAGAACAAGACCGTCGCTGGTGACGGCGCCAACCCGATTTCGGCGACCGGCAAGCACGTGGTCGTGATCGGCGGCGGCGATACCGGTTCGGACTGCGTCGGTACCTCGAACCGCCACGGCGCGGTTGCGGTGACGCAGCTCGAAGTGATGCCGATGCCGCCGGAGCAGGAAAACAAGGCACTGACGTGGCCGTACTGGCCGCTCAAATTGCGCACCTCGTCGAGCCATGAAGAGGGTGTAGAGCGCGATTTCGCCGTGATGACCAAGGAGTTCATCGGCGAAAACGGCAAGCTCACCGCGATCAAGGCCGTTCGTGTCGAATGGCAGGGCGGCAAGCTGGTTGAAGTCGCCGACAGCGAATTCGAGATCAAGGCCGATCTGGTGTTCCTGGCGATGGGTTTCACCAATCCGGTTGCGTCGATTCTCGAAGGCTTCGGCGTCGAGCGCGATGGTCGCGGCAACGCGAAGGCTACGACCGACGGTGAGGGCTGCTACGCGACCAACGTCGCCAAGGTCTTTGCCGCCGGCGACGTCCGCCGTGGCCAGTCGCTGGTGGTGTGGGCGATTCGTGAGGGCCGTCAGGCCGCACGCGAGGTTGATGCCTTCCTGATGGGCAGCTCGCTGCTGCCGCGCTGAGGAAGTCAGCCAATAAAAAACCCCGCTTCGGCGGGGTTTTTTTATCTGCGGATAATCCGGGAATGCGCATTTAAATTACATGAAAAGTAATTAATTTGGCGTGCAAGGAAGAATTACCGAAAGAATAGGCGAACTATACGCAGCAAATGCCGCCGTTTATTCGCTCAAGTTGTGGGAAACCCTAATCCCTGATTAAAATTGACGCCTTTTCGCTTGTGTTGTGCGGCTTACTCAAGGGTAGTGTCATGGATAGACAAAGCTGGTTGGGGGGTACCCTTTACCATCCTCAATTCGAGCAGGATAGTTGCGGTTTCGGTCTGATCGCCCAGATGGACGACAAGCCCAGCCACTGGCTGGTGCAGACCGCGATCTCTTCGCTGGCCTGTCTGACCCACCGTGGTGCCGTTGCCGCCGATGGCAAATCGGGTGACGGTTGCGGCCTGCTGTTCCGCAAGCCCGACGGCTTCCTGCGCACCGTTGCGGCCGAGCTCGGTTTCACGCTCGCCGAGCAGTATGCTGCCGGGATTGTGTTTCACGCCAATGATGCCGCGCAGGGTGACGTGTCGCTGTTGAATCTGCGCAACGCCGTCGAGTCGCAAGGCCTGGCTGTCGCCGGTTTCCGCACCGTGCCGGTCAACTTGGACGCATGCGGCGAATACGCGCTGCGTACCTTGCCGGCGATCAAACAAATCCTCGTCAATGCGCCCGATGGCATGGATGCCAAGGTCTTCGAGCGCAAGCTCTACCAGGCCCGCCGTCTGGCCGAGAAGGCCAACGCCGCCGACGCATCGTTCTACATTCCGACGCTGAACCCGCATGTGCTGTCGTACAAGGGTCTGGTGACGCCGGACAACCTGCCGGTGTTCTACCTCGACCTGCAGGACACGCGTTTCGAGGCCAGCCTGGCCGTGTACCACCAGCGTTTCTCGACCAATACCTGGCCGCAGTGGAAGCTGGCGCAGCCGTTCCGCTTCATGGCGCACAACGGCGAAATCAACACGCTCGCCGGCAACCGGCTGTGGGCCAAGGCGCGCGAAGCGATCATGGATTCCGAGCATCTGGATATGGACGTCGTGCGTCCTATCGTCCAGACCAATGGCTCCGATTCGATGAGCCTCGACAATATGCTCGAAGGCCTGATGATGGGCGGCGTCGATATTTTCCGCGCCTTCCGCATGCTGGTGCCGCCGGCATGGCAGAACGTCGATTCGACCGACCGCGACCTGCGCGCGTTCTACGAATACAACTCGATGCACATGGAGCCGTGGGACGGCCCGGCCGGCATCGTCTGGACCGACGGCCGCTATGCCGGTTGCGCGCTCGACCGCAACGGCCTGCGCCCGGCGCGCTATGTGATCACCAAGGACCGCCACCTGACCATCGCGTCGGAAATCGGCGTGTGGAACTACAAGCCGGAAGACGTCGTTGCCAAGGGCCGGGTCAAGCCGGGCCAGATCGTTGCCGTCGATCTTGCCACCGGCGAGTTCCTCGATACCGAAACCATCGACAACCGTCTCAAGGCCGCCAAGCCGTATCGCGAGTGGATCAAGAATCACGCGCAGCAGCTTGAAATCGCCGACGACAAGGGCGTGCTGCCTGCAATGGACGCCGCGACGCGGCTGACGTTCCAGAAGCAGTTCCAGCTGACGTTCGAAGAGCGCGACGCGATCGTGCGCGTGCTTGCCAACGACGGCGCCGAAGCGATCGGCTCGATGGGCGATGATACGCCGATGGCCGTGCTGAGCGAAAAAGTCCGCTCGCCGTTCGATTACCTGCGCCAGCAATTCGCGCAGGTGACCAATCCGCCGATCGATCCGATCCGCGAAGCGATCGTGATGTCGCTGAACACCGTGTTCGGCCCCGAGCGCAACCTGTTCGTCGAAACCGAAGACAACGCACGCCGCCTCGAAGTGCGTTCGCCGGTATTGTCGAGCGACAAGTTCGACACCCTGACGAGCCAGACCGATCCGTTCTACAAGTCGGCGACGTTCGATATCAGCTTTGTCGCCGGTGAAACGACGCTGAAGGCCGCGATCGAAGCGCTGCAAGCCGCGGTGCTGAAATCGGTGAAGGATGAAGGCACCGTGATCGTCGTATTGAGCGACAAGAACATCGCCAAGGGCCGCTTGCCGATTCCGGCGCTGTTCGCGACCGGTGCGGTCAACCACGCGCTGGTCGAAGCTGGCCTGCGCTGCAAGACCAACATCATCGTCGAGACCGCCACCGCGCGCGATCCGCACCATTTCGCCTGCTTGATCGGCTACGGCGCGACCGCGGTATTCCCGTACCTCGCGTACCAGACCATTATCGAGCTGGTCGATCTCGGCCAGGTCGACGGTCCGCTGGCCAAGGCGACCAACAACTTCCGCAAGGGCATCAACAAGGGCCTGCTGAAAATCCTCTCGAAGATGGGGATTTCCACCGTCGCGTCGTATCGCGGCTCGCAGCTGTTTGAAGGCGTCGGCATCGGCGAGGAAGTCGTCAAGCTGTGCCTGAAGGGCACCGTGTCGCGGATCGGCGGCGCCGATTTCGGCGATTTCGAAGCCGACCAGGCCAAGCTCAACAAGCTCGCGTTCAACCCGATGCGCCCGCTGGCACAGGGCGGCCTGCTCAAGTACGTGTTCGGCGAGGAATACCACGCCTACAACCCGGACGTGGTGATGCAGCTGCAGAAGGCGGTACAGGGCGGCGATTACAAGGAATACACCAAGTACGCCGAGCTGGTGAACCAGCGTCCGGTGGCGATGCTGCGCGACCTGATGGGCTTGAAACTCGATGACGCCAAGGCGATCGACATCGACGAGGTCGAATCGGTCGAGGCCATCCTCAAGCGTTTCGACTCGGCCGGCATGTCGCTCGGCGCGCTCTCCCCCGAAGCGCACGAGGCGCTGGCCGAAGGCATGAACCGTCTCGGCGGTCGCTCGAACTCGGGCGAAGGTGGTGAGGATGCGTCGCGCTACGGCACGCTGAAGATGTCCAAGATCAAGCAGGTGGCATCGGGTCGTTTCGGCGTCACGCCGCACTATCTGGTCAACGCCGAAGTGCTGCAGATCAAGGTCGCGCAGGGCGCCAAGCCCGGCGAAGGCGGCCAGTTGCCCGGCGACAAGGTCAGCCCGCTGATCGCCAAGCTGCGTTGCAGCAAGCCCGGCATCAGCCTGATTTCACCGCCGCCGCACCACGACATCTATTCGATCGAGGATCTGGCCCAGCTGATTTTCGACCTGAAACAGGTCAATCCGCATGCACTGGTATCGGTGAAGCTGGTGGCCGAGCCCGGCGTCGGTACGATCGCCGCCGGTGTCGCCAAGGCCTACGCCGACTTGATCACGATTTCGGGTTACGACGGCGGTACCGGTGCTTCGCCGCTGGCGTCGGTGAAGTACGCCGGCTCGCCGTTCGAGCTCGGCCTGACCGAAGCGCAGCAGGTGCTGCGCGCCAACGGTCTGCGCGGTCGTGTCCGCGTTCAGGCCGATGGCGGTCTGAAGACCGGCCTCGACGTGATCAAGGCCGCGATGATGGGCGCCGAAAGCTTCGGCTTCGGCACCGGCCCTATGGTCGCGCTCGGCTGCAAATATCTGCGCATCTGCCACCTGAACAACTGCGCCACCGGCGTGGCGACGCAGGAAATCAAGCTGCGTTCGAAGTACTTCACCGGCTTGCCGGACATGGTCGTCAACTACTTCACCTTCATCGCGATGGAAACGCGCGAATGGATGGCGAAGCTCGGCATCCGCACGATGGAAGAGCTGATCGGCCACACCGAGATGCTCGAACTCGCCGCCGGCGCCACCGAACGGCAGCAGAAGCTCAAGCTTGACGTGCTGCTGAGCCAGGGCACGATTCCGGCAACCGAGCCGCGTTTCTGCGTCGAAGACAGCAACCCGTCGTTCGACAAGGGCGAGCTGGCCGAACAGATGGTTGCCGACGCGATTGCCGGCATCAAGGCAAAAACGCCGCAGCGCTTCCAGTACGACGTGCGCAATATCCACCGCTCGATCGGTGCGCGCCTGTCGGGCGAAATTGCCAAGGCGCACGGCGCCGATGGTCTGCCCGACGATGGCCTGCACATCAAGCTGAACGGTTCGGCCGGCCAGTCGCTCGGCGTCTGGAACGCCCGTGGCCTGACGATCGAAGTCGAAGGCGATGCCAACGACTACGCCGGCAAGGGTATGTCGGGTGGCAAGCTGGTCGTGTATCCGCCCAAGGGCAGCGGCTTCCGTTCGGACGACGCGGTCATCGTCGGCAATACCTGCCTGTACGGCGCAACCGGTGGCGAATTCTTCGCCGCGGGCCGTGGCGGCGAGCGTTTTGCGGTGCGTAACTCCGGTGCGACGGCCCTGGTCGAAGGCGTGGGCGACCACGGCTGCGAATACATGACCGGCGGCGCGGTGATCGTGCTCGGCGAAACCGGCTACAACTTCGGCGCCGGCATGACCGGCGGCTTCGCGCTCGTTTACGACCGCGGCGAGAAGTTTGCCTACCGCTACAACAACGAGCTGATCGACATCAATCTGATCAACGGCGAAGCCTACGGTGCGGTGCGGGCCTTCCTGCGTGACAAGCTCACCCAGCATGTGGCGCTGACCGGATCGATCAAGGCGAGCGAACTCTTGGCCAACTTCGACGAAGCAACGGACTACTTCTGGCTGGTGAAGCCGAAGGTCGCCAAGCTCGACGATCTGCTGAAAGACTGATTGAAGCCGGGGAGGGCGCCGCCCTCCCCCCAGCTGCACCCGATGCAACAGGAACGAATATGTCCGATGTCTTCCAATTCATGAACGTGGCGCGCAACCCCGGCGAGAAAGTCCCCGCCGACAAGCGCAAGATCATGTTCAAGGAAATCTACCAGGCGCTGAATACCGGCGAGGCCGCCGAACAGGCCGGCCGTTGCCTGTCCTGCGGCAACCCCTACTGCGAGTGGGAATGCCCGGTGCACAACTACATCCCCGACTGGCTGCAACTCGTCAACGAGGGCAAGCTGTTCGAGGCCGCCGAACTCTCGCACAAGACCAATTCGCTGCCGGAAATCTGCGGTCGCGTCTGCCCGCAGGACCGCTTGTGCGAAGGCGCATGCACGCTGAATCAGGGCGGTTTTGGCGCGGTGTCGATCGGTTCGGTCGAGAAATACATCACCGACGAGGCCTACAAGGCCGGCTGGCGTCCCGATGTGTCGGGCCGGATCTGGACCGACAAGAAGGTCGCCGTCATCGGCGCCGGCCCGGCGGGTCTGGGCTGTGCCGACATTCTGGTGCGCAACGGCGTCAAGCCGGTGGTGTTCGACCGCTACGAGGAAATCGGCGGCCTGCTGACCTTCGGCATTCCCGAATTCAAGCTCGAGAAGGAAATCGTCATCCGTCGTCGCAGCATGATGGAAGAAATGGGCGTCGAATTCCGCCTGAATACCGACATCGGCACCGATGTCACCATCGAAGAACTGCTGCGCGATTACGACGCGGTCTTCATGGGCATGGGCGCGTACAAGTACATGAAGGGCGGCTTCGACGGCGAAACCCTGCCGGGCGTGATGGAAGCGCTGCCTTTCCTGATCAACAACGTGCGCAACAGCATGGGCACCTTGCCGGACGGCGAAGCCTACCAGTCGATGGCCGGCAAGCGTGTCGTCGTGCTCGGCGGCGGCGATACCGCAATGGACTGCAACCGCACCAGCATCCGTCAGGGCGCCGAGTCGGTGATCTGCGCCTATCGTCGCGACGAGGCCAATATGCCGGGCAGCAAGCGCGAAGTCGCCAATGCCAAGGAAGAGGGCGTCGAGTTCCAGTGGAACAGCCAGCCGGTCGGCATCGTCCAGAACGCCGACGGCAGCCTCGGTCTGAAGCTCGTCAGCACGGCGCTTGGCGCCGCCGATGAAAAGGGCCGTCGCAAGCCCGAAGTCGTCGCCGGTTCCGAGCGCGTGCTCGATTGCGACCATGTCGTCGTCGCGTTCGGTTTTCAGGCCGAAGCCGCTACCTGGTTCGACACCCACGGCATCAAGACCGACGACTGGAGCCGCACCGTCGCGCCGCTGCAGCAAACGTACAAGCACCAGACCAGCAACCCGAAGATCTTCGCCGGCGGCGACCAGGTCCGCGGCGCCGATCTGGTGGTGCGCGCGGTGTACGAAGGCCGTCAGGCCGCCGAGGGCATCCTCGAATACCTGAACGTCTGGTAAAACGCCGTTCGGACGAACAATCCCCGTCCCGCCTGGGTACGGGGATTTTTTATGGATGAAAGGAATGTCATATGGACGCAAGAGTCCGGCCGCTGCTGGCCGGCGATCTGTCGTTGCTCGTCGCCGGGTTTATCGCCACCTTCAACGCCGCACCCTGGCACGATGAGTGGCAGAGCGAGACCGCGCATGCCTATCTGGCTGGTCTGTGCGCGCATCCGGAAGCCCGTGCCTGGGTGATCGAGCGCGACGACGAGCTGCTCGGCGCCGCGTTCGGCCACATCCGTCGCTGGTGGGCCGGCGACGAACTGTTCGTCGACGAATTTTTCGTCCGTGCCGATTGTCAGCGGCAGGGACTGGGCCGTCTATTGCTCGACACCCTGGAGGCCGAGTTGCGCGCCGAAGGCGTCGGCGCGGTGACGCTGCTCACGGCGCGTGCAACGCCGGCCGAAGACTTTTATCTGGCGCAGGACTACCACGGCAAGCCGGAGCTGCGCTTCATGGTCAAGCCGCTGCGTTAGCGGCTCAGGGATATTTCGCCAGCAGATCGCGCAGCTGGCTCAGGTCGGGGGTTTCACCGCTGCCGATGGATTGGTCGAGGGTGTTGTTCAGCGCCTTTAAGCGGGCCTGTTGCGCCTCGGCGAGCACCGCATGGCCACCGGCATCGGCATAACGGATCAGTTCGGCGAGCAGCTGCGCTTCCACGTGGCGCATGCCGTCCACTTCGGCGATATGCAGCGCGCGCTGGATCATGCCGATCGCCAGATCCGCCCGGCCGTGCCGATGGCGGATTTCGGCCAGCCGGCCCAGTGCATTGGCCTCGCACCAGTGCGATGGCGTCAACGCCACCAGCGACAGGCACTCTTCAAGCATCTGTTCGGCAGCGTCAAGATGGCCCCGGTCGAGCTCGATACTGGCCAGCCGCAGCAGCAGTTCGGCCTGAAAGTGGTCAAACCGCTTGGCTTTGCACAGCGTCAATGCCTCAAGGAGGATGCGGGCCGCTTCATCGACACAACCAGCCGCGTGCAAATCCCAGCCGAGGCTGATCTTCACCTTGGCGATCAGATAGATGTTGTCGCTTGATGCGAGCTGGCGGTCTGCGGCTCGATGGCAGAGGATCGCCTGCTCGAGCGCGCCATACGCGCCGCATACATGGCCAAGGCCGATCAACGCCAGCGTCAGCGTGGGGGCATGGCGGGCCTCGGTACCGCAGAGCCGTACGCACTGAGACCAGTGCTGCAAGGCCGTGCGGTAATCGCCACCGGTGTAGTTATCGCGGCCCTGGCGCTCCTGCACGGCGGGTTCGAGGTGCCGCAGTCCGTACATCTGGCAGCATGCCAGCGCCTCTGCGAGCAGGAGGCTACCCTCGTTGCGCTCGCCCAGTTGATCCTCGATCTGCGACAGCAGCGTGGCTGCGCGTACCAGCGTTTCCACATCGTGCTCCGCGCGTGCGCTGTCCAGCAGCGGCTTGCACAGGCGCATTGCCGTTGCCGGGTCGCTGAAAACGAGCTGCTCGATTTTGCTGAGGGTCTGGTGCGCAGGCACGGGGATTACCGGCAGTAGGGGATGGCCGCTATTCTACCGGTGCTGTCGGCGGCGCGTCCGACCAAACGTCGTGATCACCAAGGCGGGTGTGCGATCGGCGAGCGGACGCTGATCTAGACCAGCGCACAGTCACAGGCCTAGTTGCGCCCCGCCGCTGCGCCGTCGTCTAGCGCCAGCCCCTCGGCGCGCCAGCCGGTGACACCGCCGAGCATCAGTTTCACCGGTCGTTCAAGCTGCGCCAGCCTGAGCGCGGCCTTGTCGGCGCCGTTGCAGTGCGGCCCGGCGCAATACACGACAAACAGCGTCTGGGCCGGTCACGCGGCCATGCGCTCGGCGTTGATCTCGTGGTGCGGCAGGCTGAGCGCGCCGGGAACGTGCCCGGCCATGAACGCGGCTTTACTGCGTACATCCAGCAGCACAAAGCCGGGGTCGGGCCGCTGCAGGTTGGCAAATACATCGGCGCAGTCGGTTTCAAGCCCGAGCCTGGCGGTGAAGTGGGCGAGGGCGGCGGCGCTGGCGGCGGCCGGAACGGCGGTGACGGCATTGGACATCGGTCTCTCCTTGGTCTGGAGTCCATTGTCAGGGGCTGCATGCCTGCGGCATAGTGGCGGGATCGTCAATCATCGGCAGGATAACGCCATGCCCGCAACGCCCCTCCGCGTGGTCGCGCTCGCCTACGACGGCCTGTGTACTTTCGAGTTCGGTTGCGTGGTCGAGGTCTTCGGGCTGGCGCGACCGGAGCTCACCGTGCCGTGGTACACGCTGCGGATTGCCGCGATCGAACCGGGGCCGTTGCGCGCCGGTGGCGGGATCACCGTGGCCGTCGACGCGGGGCTGGAGGCGTTAGCCGACGCCGACCTCGTCATCCTGCCCGGCTGGCGCGGTGCCGATGCCGCGCCGCCGGCGTCGCTGCTCGATGCCTTGCGCGCCGCCCACGCGCGCGGCGTGCGGATCGCGACGATCTGCTCGGGCTCCTTCGTGCTGGCCGAGTCGGGTTTGCTCGACGGCAGGCGTGCGACGACGCACTGGTGCTATGCGGAGAAACTTGCCGCCCGCTATCCGGCAATCGAGGTGCTGCCCGATGTGCTCTACGTCGACGAGGGCCGCCTGCTGACGTCGGCCGGCTCGGCCGCCGGGCTGGATCTGATGCTGCACATCGTCCGCAACGACTACGGCGCCGATGTCGCCAACAGCGTCGCGCGGCGGCTGGTGATTCCGCCACACCGTGATGGCGGGCAGGCGCAGTTCATCGGCCGGCCGGTGCCGCGCCACGGCAACAACCGGCTGGCGCAGACGATGGACTGGATGCGCGTCCACGCCGTCGAGGCGCTGACGCTGGACGACATGGCCGGCCATGCGGCGATGAGCCCGCGCACCTTTCTGCGCCAGTTCCGCGATGCGACCGGCGCCAGCCCCTACGACTGGCTGTTGCGCGAGCGCGTCGAGATCGCCCGCAGCCTGCTCGAAACCGGCGACATCCGGCTCGAACAGCTGGCGGCGGTCAGCGGATTCGGCTCGGTCGAAAGCCTGCGGGCGCATTTCCGACGGGTGGTCGGCGTGGCGCCGTCGGTCTACCGCCGCAGCTTTGCCGCGGCCTGATGCGGCCTGCACCGGCGGCGGTCGAAAATAGTTGATGTAACGCAACCGAGTGTGATCCGCGTAGCGCAACTATTTGCGGTTACATGATGGCGGGATAGCGGTAAAAAAAGCATGTCGATGAGCATGTGCAGCCAGAAGCTGCGCGAAGCAGCCGGCACAGGGCCCGACCTACTCGGCGGCCCATGCACCCTTGATCAACCCCCATCAAGTGCCAGACCGATAGCACTGTCCGCTCCAGCCCCGTGCCCGGAGTCGCACCGCGCCCGACGCGCCGGTGCCGCTGTTATCCATTCGGATGGGCCAATCAACACTGGAGGCGAACGTGCCCGGAAACTCTTCACTCAGCCAACCCAAGGCGTTTTACCTGATATTTTCGATCGAACTGTGGGAACGGTTCGGTTACTACGGCCTGCAGGGCATCATGGCGGTTTACCTCGTCAAGATGCTCGGCCTGCACGAGGCCGATTCGTTCACGCTGTTCTCGTCGTTTGTCGCACTGGTTTACGGCCTGATCGCCGTCGGCGGCTGGCTGGGCGACAAGGTGCTCGGCACCAAGCGAACCATTGTGCTTGGCGCGATCACACTGGCGATCGGCTACGCAATGATCGCGTTTTCGGGCCACCAGATCTCGTGGGTTTACCTCGGCATGGGGACGGTGGCGGTCGGTAACGGTCTGTTCAAGGCCAATCCCGGCTCCTTGCTCTCCAAGCTGTACGACAAGGACGATCCGCGCATCGACGGCGCGTTCACCATGTACTACATGGCGATCAATATCGGCTCCTTCCTGTCGATGCTGGCAACCCCGTGGCTGGCCCAGAAGTACGGCTGGAGCGCGGCGTTTTCGCTGTCGGTGGTCGGTATGCTGATCACGCTTGCCAACTTCCTGCTGTGCAAGAAGATGGTCGCCCAGTACGGTTCGCCGGCCGATTTCAAGCCGCTCAACATCAAGTATCTCGGTTACGTGATTGCCGGTATTGCCGCGATGGCGCTGGCCGCAAGCTGGTTGCTCAAGCATCCGACCATTGCCAATTACGGTCTGGCGATCATTTCGATCGGTATCGTCGCGATCTTCATGAAGGAAACCTTCGCGCTGCAAGGCCCGGCCCGCAGCAAGATGATCGTGGCCTTCGTGCTGATGGTCGAAGCGGTGATTTTCTTCGTGCTCTACAACCAGATGCCGACGTCGCTGAATTTCTTCGCGATCAACAATACCGAGCACACGCTGTTCGGCATGGCGCTGCAGCCGGAACAGTTCCAGGCGCTGAACCCGTTCTGGATCATGGTGGCTAGCCCGATTCTGGCGATGACCTACAACAAGCTCGGCGACAAGCTGCCGATGCCGCACAAGTTCGCCTTCGGCATGGTGCTGTGTTCGCTGGCCTTCCTCGTGCTGCCGCTGGGCGCCCGCTTTGCCAACGAGCACGGCATGGTATCGGCCAACTGGCTGGTGCTGAGCTATGGCCTGCAGAGCATTGGCGAGCTGCTGATCTCGGGCCTCGGCTTGGCGATGGTGGCGCAACTGGTGCCGGAACGGCTGATGGGCTTCATCATGGGCGCATGGTTCCTGACCACCGCAGCGGCATCGGCTGTGAGCGGCATGGTGGCCGGCCTGACCACGGTGACCGGCGATGTCAGCAATGCGCACACCTCGCTGGCGGTCTACAGCCATGTGTTCACGCAGATCGGCGTCGTCACCGGGGTGATCGCGGTGCTGATGATCGCGACCGCGCCGCTGCTGGCGCGGATGATCAGCGGCGCGAAGGAAGTGGATGCTTTCATTTCCGAGGGCGAGCTGGCGGCGCAACGGCCGCAGTAAACCGGATGGCCGTCCAGCCATCAGCAAAAGGCCTCGCTCAGCGGGGCCTTTTTTCGTTCACGGATCGTCTTTACTTGTCCCCGCGGGTACGCCGGTCACCGGGGCGTTGACCCCGATCGGGGGGATGAGGATAATTCGCCGCTTCGCGGGAGAGAGGCCGTCAGAGGTCCGCCGAAGGCGCAAGCTCCCATAATCGCTCAGGCAAATGAACCGCGAAATCAAATCAAGGCCAATTGGAGAGAGACCGGTAGAGCGGTCCACCGAAGGGGCAATGCACGGATAGCCGATATCCCGTGCCAAACTCTCAGGTAAAAGGACAAGGGGAGAGGCCGCAACCACTTGCGGAGCCCCATGTTATCCACGATTTACATCATCGCCATTACCGCCGAAGCCATGACCGGCGCGCTGGCCGCCGGCCGGCGCAATATGGACCTTTTCGGCGTGATGGTCATCGCCTTCCTCACCGCGCTCGGTGGCGGCACCGTGCGGGATATCGTCCTCGGCCATTATCCGATCGGCTGGACCCAACACCCCGAGTACATCTGGCTGGTGCTCTCGGCCGCGCTGCTGACCGTGCTGACCGCGCGCTTTATGCATCATTTCGGGCGGATTTTTCTGGTGCTCGATGCGCTCGGGCTGATTGCGTTCACGCTGATTGGCTGCGAGGTCGCGCTGGGTATGGGCTATCACCCGACGGTGGTGGTCATGGCCGGGATGACCACCGGGATTGCCGGCGGCGTACTGCGCGATATTCTCTGTAGCCGCGTGCCGGTGGTGTTCCGCCACGAGCTGTACGCCAGCGTCGCGCTGCTGGTGGCGCTGTGCTATCTCGGTTTTGGCATGCTCAAGCTGAACCACGACCTGAACGTGCTGATTTCATTCGCCATCGGCCTGGTGGTGCGGCTGTGCGCGATTTACCGTGGTTGGCGGCTACCGGTGTTCTCGTATCGGCAACCGCTCGATTGAGTCCGGCGTAGCGTCTGAGCATCAATAAAAAAGGGCAGCCCACGGGCTGCCCTTTTTGCATCGACGGCGTTTGCTGCCTTAGCGCGGCGGATTGACCACAATGTACTGCACCGTGGTGCCGGCGTACTGCGGCTGGTACCAGGTGCTGCCGCATTGCTGGTAGCCAAGGCCGTTGACCACGACCGTTGTGCAGCCCGACGGTACCGAGTGAACGATGCTGCCGATGACGGCAGAGGTGACCGCCGCCGTGGTCACGACCGCCGCGGTCGCAACCGCCGCGGCGGCGATCGGGTGATCATAGCGTGGCGGTGGCGGGTAATACGGCCGTGGTGGCGGATAGTAGGGGCGCGGCGCCCCGGCGGCTGCGGCGTGATAGACACCGCCGTTCGGGCCGACGGCGGTGCGACTGGCGACCCAGGCCTGGGCCGGCAGCGACGCCAGCAGCATCGAAGCTGCGGTCGCCAGTGCCAGTGTGGCTTTGAACTTGCGCATGACGGGCTCTCCTTATTGTTTGGCCGACGCCGGCTTCGATGCTTCGTTGCGGGCGAACTCGATCCGCTTGGCGCCCTTGGGCGGCGTGAAGCTGAATGTGTCGTTGCCGAACGCCGGTTGTGTCTGCCAGCTGAAGCGCACCGCGTGCTGCGGCCGGGCTTCGATGTCGGTGGCGGTGATCACCAGCTTGCACGGCAGCGGCTGCGCACCCTTGCGGATCCACACTTGCCAGTCGGTGCCCGGCTTGCGGAATGCATAGTGGGTGCAGCTCTGGTTGCCGATGCGTTCCTCGCCGAGGATACGTGCGGCGGTCAGATCCTTGCCCTGGTTGGGGTCGCTGCCCCAGTAGAACAGGTCGGCCAGCGGCGTTTCGATGCCGAATTTGTCGGCGATGTCGCCGACGAGCTCACCGATCGTCTTCGGTGCCGGTGCGCTCGCGTAGAAATTGTGCTGGCTGCCGTAGAGCGTGAAGGTCTTGCCGTCGTAATACATCGTCCGCACGCCCTGCTCGCCGCTGACGCTGGCCTTGAGCTTGTTCGGCCGCTGCACCTGCATCTCGGCGTGGCGGGCAAACTGCAGCGCCTGGCCGTTGTCGTCGACGAAGTCGGTAGTGGTGTCGGCGCGGAGGGCAAAGCGGGGCAGCTTGCGTAGATAGTTACCCATGGTCTCGAGCGCCTTGACCGCCTGCGGGTCGACCGCTTTGGCGGCGCCGGCGTCAGCCGCCAAGGCATTGCCGGCGCACGCGGCAATCAGCAGCGCCGCGGCTGTTCGGATTGGCTTCATCGTATCGTCCTCGTGTGGTGTGGCTTGTCATACCGCTTATCGTTCGGCACAGACCACAGCTTAGCCCGCTATCCTTGCATTCGGAAGTGTTGTTTGCTGCAACTATTTGGTTGTCCGATTGCGGCAACTCCCGATTCGCGACCGTGAATGCGGTCGCGCATAATGGGTCGATGGAATCCTGGTCCTTCGTGTCCGCCTTCGTCCTGCTGCTGCTGGTGACCGACCCGCTGGGCAGTCTGCCGCTGTTCGTCGCGATGCTCAAACAGGTGCCGCGGCAGCGGCGCTTGCGCATGATCGTGCGTGAGGTATCGGTCGCCTTCGCCGTACTGCTGCTCTTCATGTTCACCGGCCAGCGGTTCCTCGCGCTGATGCATCTGTCGCAGACCTCGCTCGGCATCGCCGGTGGCGTGATCCTGTTCCTGATCGCGCTGCGCATGGTGTTCCCGCATCCCGATGGTGTGTTCGGCGACATCAAGGGCGGCGAGCCTTTCATCGTGCCGCTGGCGATCCCGCTGCTGGCCGGGCCGTCGGCGCTGGCGACGGTGCTGCTGCTGGTGTCGCGCGCGCCCGAACGGCTGTGGGAGTGGATCGCCGCGCTGGCGCTGACGATGCTGGTCTGCGCGCTGGTACTGGGTTTTTCCGAAAAAATCGGCCAGGTGCTCGGCGAGCGCGTCACCACGGCGTTCGAGCGCCTGATGGGCCTGGTGCTGACGGCCATCGCCGTCGAGATGCTGCTGTCGGGCATCCGTGAATACATCCATTCGCTGACGTGAACGCTTGATGCCAGGCAAAGGGCCGATGCCATTTGCGTTTAGAATCCCGAACAGACCTGCCCCATAGCCCAAGGAGTTGTCAGATGACCCAGAACGAACTCAAAGAAGCCGTCGGCCGCGCCGCGATCGCCTACATTCCGGACGACTGCATCGTCGGCGTCGGCACCGGTTCGACCGCCAACTATTTCATCGACGCGCTCGCCGAGATCAAGGGGCGGATTCAGGGGGCGGTGTCCTCAAGCGAAGCGAGCATCGCCCGGCTGAAGAAGCACGGCATCCCGGTTTTCGACCTCAACGCGATCGACAGCCTGCCGGTCTACGTCGACGGTGCCGACGAGATCAACCATCAGCTGCAAATGATCAAAGGCGGCGGCGCGGCGCTGACGCGCGAAAAAATCGTTTCGGCCGTGGCGGAAAAATTCGTCTGCATCGCCGACGCCAGCAAGTACGTCACCGTGCTCGGTACCTTTCCGCTGCCGGTCGAAGTGATCCCGATGGCGCGCTCCTACGTGGCGCGCGAACTGGTCAAGCTCGGCGGTCACCCGGCCTACCGCGAAGGTGTGCTGACTGATAACGGCAACATCATTCTTGATGTGCACGGGCTGCGGATTGCCGAAGCGGCTAAACTGGAGGCCGAAATCAACCAGATCGTCGGCGTGGTCACCAACGGCTTGTTCGCCCGTCGTCGCGCCGATGTGCTGCTGCTGGGCACCGAGGACGGGGTCAAGACCTACAAATAAACATTTGATGAACGACCCCGGACGACTTGAAACAAAAAATTAACAAGACTCTGCGATGATCCGGGGTCTGTCTGCTGGAGTGCTCACCATGTCCGAACATATTTCCAAACAATTCGACGCCGAACTCGAGGCGATCCGTTCCAGCGTGCTCGGCATGGCTGGATTGGTTGAAGATCAGGTCCGTCTGGCAATGGAAGCCTTGTCGACCGGCAATTTGACCATCATCGACAAGGTGATCGAGCAGGAAGATCGCGTCAACGAGATGCACGTGAAGCTCGACGACATGTGTATCCACATGATCGCGCGTCGCCAGCCGGCCGCGACCGACCTGCGCATGGTGATGACCGTGATCAAATCGGTCGAGGATCTGGAGCGCATCGGCGACAAGGCCGCGCGCATCTGCCAGCGCGCCAAAAACATTTACAACGCCGGCAAACTGCAGGTGCCGCGCTTTGTCGAACTCGATCATATTGCCGAGGACGCGCTCGACATGCTCTCGAAGGCGCTCGACGCCTTCGCCCGCCTCGATGCCGTGCCGGCATCGGAAGTGAAGCGCGCTGACGATCAGCTCGATACCGAATACCGCGCGCTGCAACGCCAGCTGATCATGATCATGATGGAAGATCCGCGCCAGATCGCGCTGACGCTGGACATCCTGTGGATCGCCAAGGCGATCGAGCGTATTGGTGATCTCGCGGTCAATATCGCCGAACACGTGATTTTTCTCGTCAAGGGCCAAGACGTGCGCCACAAGACCCAGGAAGAAGTCGATAGCGTGGTTCATGGCAAGCGCGACGATGAATAAATCGGTCGCCGCCGATTTCACCGACTCCAACACACGCCCCGTTTCGATGGGGCGTTTGTTTTGGCCGGTCGCAAACCCCGCCTGCAGCGCTTGCGAAAGCTTGCGTTGGCGGGCGCCCCGGAGCGCGTTATCGTGAAGTCCTTGCCGCTCTCTCTGCTGATCATGTCCGATGTGTCGCTGATCGCCGCTGTCGATCTCGGTTCCAACAGTTTTCGCCTGCAAATCGCCCGGGTGCAGGATGGCACCCTGATGCCGCTGACCACGCTGAAAGAAGCAGTGCGGCTTGGGGGCGGGCTTGATGCCGATGGCTGTTTAAGCCAGGAAATCCAGCAGGAGGCGCTGGCGGCATTGCGGCGCTTTGGCAAGGCGCTCAGCGGTTTGGCGCCAAGCCAGGTCCGCATCGTCGCGACCAATACATTCCGGGTTGCGAAGAATATCGATGATTTCCAGCCGTTGGCCGAGGCCGCGCTGGGCTTTCCGATCGAAATCGTCGCCGGGCTGGAGGAAGCACGGCTGATTTACATCGGTGCGGCGCATAGCCTGCCCAATAGCCGCAAGGCGAGGCTGATCGTCGACATCGGCGGCGGCTCGACCGAACTCGTCATCGGCCGACAGTTCGAACCGCAAACGATGGAAAGCGTGCTCCTGGGCTGCGTGAGCTGGAGCCAGCGGTATTTTGCCGACGGCATCCTGACCGAGGCCACGCTGCATGCCGCCGAGCTAGCCGCGTGCGAGTTGCTGGAACCGGTTGCCGCCCAGTTCGGCCCCGCGCATTGGCAGGGCGTCATTGGTACTTCGGGCACCTCACGTTCACTCGCCGATGTGCTGGAACTGAACGGCCTGACCCAGTCGGGGATTACCTCCGATGGTTTGGCAAAGCTGCGATTGCTGCTGCTTGAAGCCGGCCATGTTGACCGGATTCGCCTCAAGGGGCTGCGCGCCGATCGCAAACCGGTGGTGGCCGGTGGTTTCGCCATCATGGCGGCCGTATTCAATATGCTGGATATTCAGCATATGACCATCACCCAGGGGGCGCTGCGCGATGGCGTGCTCTACGACCTGATGGCACGAAACGGCCTGCTTGACGTGCGCGAACGCACCGTTGCCGCATTCCAGCGCCGTTGCCACGTCGATACCGCGCAGGCGACGCGAGTGGACGAGCTGGCCAGCTTGCTGTTTCGCCAGTTATACGACGATGAAAACGTCGCGCGCTCCCTGCACCATGCGGCGTGCTTGCACGAAGTCGGCCGGCTGATTGCCCATGTCGGCTACCACAAGCATGCGGCCTATATCCTGCAGCATGCCGATATGCAGGGTTTTTCGCGCCGGGAGCAGACAAGGCTCGCGCAATGGACGCTGGTGCAGCGCGGCAGCCTGAGCAAGCTGGGCGCCGAGCCGGTCGCCGAACGCGACTGGGCCGCCATCCTGGCCTTGCGGCTTGCGGTACTGTTCTGTCGTGGTCGAAAATCACACTGGCCGGCCGGTGTCCGTTTGCGCCATGCCGAGACCGGATTCCAGCTGGACATTGATTCCGCCTGGCTATCCGCCAATCCACTGACTGCATTCGCGCTCGACGAGGAAACCCGCCAATGGCAAAAGCCGCGGCTAATCATCGCAAGACCAACAAACTAAGGCAGCACCTGCGCGCCGACAAGGCGGGCCAGCATCCGGGGACGCTGCAATACGTCGGGCCGCGCCGACCGGAAGAGACACTGGCGACATTGATCGAGTTCGGTCCGAATGCGGACGATTTCATCGAAACACGCTTCACCTCGCTGGAGGACGGCAAGGTCTTCAAGCCGACGCACACCACGTTCTGGCTGAATCTGCACGGTCTTGCCGACCTGGATTTGCTCAAGTACGTCGGCCAGCGTTTCAACCTCCACCCGCTGACGATGGAGGATATCCTCCATACCGAGCAGCGCCCCAAGGTCGAGGTCTACCCCGGTTATCTGTATATCGTGGCGCGGCTAGCTAGCGTCGATGCCGATGGTTTTCTTTGCAGCGAACAGGTCAGCATCGTGCTGGGGCACGGTTTCGTGCTGACCTTTCAGGAAAAGCCTACCGGTACCTTCAACGGCATCCGCGACAGCCTCAAGAATGCGCAGTCGCAAGTACGCAAGCTGGGGGCGGATTATCTGGTGTATCTGCTGCTCGACAAGCTGGTGGACCGTTATTTCGGCGTGCTTGAGGCGATGGGCGACCAGATCGAGCATATCGACGACCAGATCGCCGCAGGCCCGGTGCCGGATCACCTGAACGAAATCCAGTCACTGCGCCGCAGCATGCTCAGCGTGAAGCGCGGGCTGTGGCCGCTGCGCGAAGTGGTGAACATCCTGCAACGCGACGATGCCGATTTCTTCCATCAGGAAACCCAGCTCTATCTGCGCGATGTGTACGACCATACGGTGCAATTGATCGAAAGCACCGAGGCGCTGCGCGAGCTGGTGACCAGTCTGCAGGACTCCTATCTGTCCATGCAGTCGCACCGGATGAATATGCAGATGCGCATGCTCACGGTGATTACGACGGTATTCATGCCGCTGACGCTGATCGCCGGTATTTACGGCATGAACTTCGAGTACATGCCCGAGCTGCGTTGGCGGGTCGGTTACTTCTGGGCGCTGGGGCTGATGGTCGCGGTGACCGTCGGGTTAATTACCTTCTTTCGCCGGAAGCAATGGTTTTGAGTTCGGAGCCGGTTCCGGGGCGCCGGCGGCGTCATCGCGCCGGCGCGGGCTTTCCCGCAGATCGACCACGACCAGACCGTCGTTCGTGATGTAGGGCGGGGCGCTTGCTACCCTGTGGCGGCGCTCGCCATTGCCGCGCGGCAGGCGGAATTCGAGGTCATGGACATAGGTGCTGGACATGGTTGACTCCTGTGCTTTCATCTTCGTTCAGCATAGCGCGCCGATGCTTTTTCACCAGAACCAGGCGAAGAGAAATACGCCGAGCATCGCCAGCGCGATGGCAATTTTCGCCGCAGCACCAATCAGCAAGCCAATCCAGGTGGCCACGCCGACCCGGCCTGCCTGATAAAGATCACGGCGGGCCAGGTATTCGCCAAGAACCGCGCCGATGAACGGCCCGATGATCAGCCCGATCAATCCGCCGGCGATACCGATGATTGCACCGATCATCGCGCCCCATATGGCCTGTGCACTGGCACCGACCCGCTTGGCCCCGAGTGCGCCGGCGACGAAGTCGAGCAGCATCGACAGCATCAGCAGTGCCCCCAGTATCAACAGCGGCACCCAGCCCACCCGCGCAAAGCCCTCGGCCCACGCCGCCAGCAACATGCCACCAAAAATAAACGGCGTGCCCGGCAGCATGGGGAGCAGGGTGCCCGCGAGGCCAATCAGAATCAGCAGTATCGAGAGGAGCAGCCAGAGCGTCAGTGGGTCGGTCATCGGAGAGATCCGGAGTGGGGGATGTTGAACGGAGTCGATCCTGAGTGGCGAGTTCCGCAATTCTTGGCGTTGCTTGGCGGGATGGCTTGCTTTCTTGCCGGATTGATCAATGGCAATCGCCTGCTAAGATACATTGTTGACGAAACCATACATATAACTTACTTGGCTTGTCTTTGGCCCGGAGGTACACAATGCTCCCAATTTCCCGTTCCCGCGGATCGCTGCACACCATGCTGGGCTGGCTCAAGCTTGGCAGCCGCGATGCGCAAAGCCGTCGCGTGCTTGAGCTGGCGTTTGATGCTGTGCTGAGTGTCGATGGCGATGGCCACATTACGCTTTATAACGCAGCCGCCGAGCGCCTGTGGGGATATCGGCCCGACGAGGTGTTCGGCCGCGCCGGGCAGATGCTGTTGCCGCTGCTGGGCGCAACGGACGATGCGCAGCACCTTGAACAGACGAGCGTTCATGAGGTGCAGATCAATACCAGGGATGGCCGCAAGGTGTGGGTCGGCGTCTCGCTGGCGCGCGTGCGCGGAAGCTGCGCCTGTACCGCCTTCGTCCGCGATATCAGCGAGGAGCGCAACAGCCGCGAGATCATTTCGCAAACGCTGGAGCAGGCGCTGGATGCGGTAGTCACCATTGATGAAGACAATAAGGTCACCTTCTTCAATCGTGCCGCCGAATCGCTGTGGGGTTACGCGCGCGCCGAAGTCATCGGCAATAACGTCAAGATGCTGGTGCCGCATGGCATCCAGTCCGGCCACGATGGTTATGTGAACGCCAACCGCAACACCGGGCAGGACAAGATAGTCGGCACCAGTCGCGAGGTGCAGATCGAACGCAAGGACGGCGGCAAGGTTTGGGGCAGCCTGTCGCTCTCCAAGGTCAGCGTTGGCGACAAGATCATCTATACCGCCTTCCTCAAGGACATTACCCGCGAGCGCGAAGCGCGCGAGGTGATGAACCAGACGCTGGAGCAGGCACTTGATGCCGTAATCGCGATCGATGGCAGCAATAACGTCACTTTCTTCAATGCCGCCGCCGAAAAGCTCTGGGGCGTTCGGCGGGAGGAGGTGATAGGTAACAACGTCAAGATGCTGGTGCCGCAGGGAATACAGGCGAACCACGACCACTATGTGAACGCCAATCGCAGCACCGGGAAGGACAAAATTGTCGGTACCAGTCGCGAGGTCTGCATCGAGCGCCGCGATGGCGGCAAGGTGTGGGCCAATCTGACCTTATCCAAGGTGCGCTCGGGTGAGCAGATCAGCTATACCGCCTTCGTCAAGGACATCACCCGCGAACGCGAAGCGCGCGAAATGATGAACCAGACACTTGAGCAGGCGCTCGACGGGGTGGTGACGATTGATGAGCGCAACAATGTCACGTCGTTTAATGCCGCTGCCGAAAAGCTCTGGGGCTATGGCCGTGCCGAAGTCATCGGCCAGAACGTCAAGATGCTGGTGCCGCAGGCCATCCAATCCCATCACGATGGTTATCTGCATGCCAATCGCAGCACCGGGCAGGACAAAATTGTCGGCACCAGCCGCGAGGTGAGTATCGAGCGCAAGGACGGCGAAAAAATCTGGGGGCAGTTGTCGCTGTCGAAAATCCGTCTGGACGGCAAGATCGCTTATACCGCCTTCGTCAAAGACATCACCACCACCCGGCAGGCGCGCGACACCACCGATGCCGCGATGACAGCGGTGTTGGCCTCCAGTAACCAGATCGGCCAGATTGTTGCGGTGATTGACGGCATTGCGGCGCAAACTAATTTGCTGTCGCTGAATGCCGCGATCGAAGCGGCGCGCGCGGGTGAAGCCGGGCGCGGTTTTGCCGTGGTTGCCGACGAGGTACGCAATCTGGCGACGCGCTCGGCCGATTCGGCGCGTGAAATCGGCGGCTTGGTCGATGAAACCAAGCTACGCATCAATGAGCTGGCGGTGTCGTTGGAGAAGCTCTCGACCGGAAACCATTAGCCGATTACTGCAGCATGCAAAACGGACAGCCAAGGCTGCCCGTTTTTGCGTCACCGACCGGATGCCTATTTCTGGCGGTTCGATGCCAGCCAGAACAGTACGCCGCCAGCGATGATCATCGGCAAGCTGAGCCACTGACCCATCGACAGATTGGCCGTCAGCAAGCCGAGGAAGTCATCGGGCTCGCGGGCGAACTCGGCGATGAAGCGGAAAGCGCCATAACCCAGCAGGAAAACGGCCGACACCTGACCACGATGGCGTGGTTTGGCCGAATACCACCACAGCAGCGCGAACAGCGTGATGCCTTCCAGCGCCAGTTGGTACAGCTGCGAAGGGTGGCGCGGCAACATGCCGTACTGCGTCAGCCAGTCTTGCCACTGTGGCTTGTCGGCTGCGACGCGGAGATCCTCGGCACGGGCACTGGGGAAACCCATCGCCCAGAAGTTCGTCGGCGCAGTGACACGGCCCCACAGTTCACCGTTGATGAAGTTACCGAGCCGCCCAAACGCCAAGCCGATCGGCACCAGCGGTGCGACGAAATCGGCTACCTCGAAAAAGCGCCGGTTGGTCTTGCGGGCAAACCAGATCATTGCCAGCAGTACACCGAGAAAGCCGCCATGGAACGCCATCCCGCCTTCCCAGACCTTGAGAATATCCAGCGGGTTGGCGAGATAAAACGCCAGCTTATAGAACAGTACGTAACCCAGTCTGCCGCCAAGGATGACGCCGAGCACGCCGTAAAACAGCAGGTCGTCCATCTCCTCGACTTTCCAGCCGCTGGGGTTGCCGCTACGGATGCGCATTCGCCCAAGCAGCAAAAACAGCATGAAGGCGAGCAGATACATCAAACCGTACCAGTGCACGCCAAAAGAGCCGATCGAAAAGGCGACCGGGCTGAATTGCGGGTGAATCAGCATTGAAACGCGTCCACGTTGGAAGAAGGCCCCGATTATAGTCGCGCGCCCCATCGATCCGGTGCAGGATTCGTACCATCGCTGGCGGCCTGCTGGCGGGGGTGAGGATATGAGTTCCGGTGATCGCCGCTGGCTCGGCGGCTTGCGCCCTGTCGTCTCGACAAGCCCGGCGCGGCGAAATTCGATAGAATCGACGCGTAACCAACCTCGTTGCCGCAGGCAAAAGAACCATGCCCCAATACCGCTCACATACTTCCACCCACGGTCGCAACATGGCCGGCGCGCGCGCCCTGTGGCGTGCCACCGGTATGAAGGATGGCGATTTCGGCAAGCCGATCATCGCTATCGCCAACTCGTTCACCCAGTTCGTGCCCGGCCATGTGCATTTGCATAACCTGGGCCAACTGGTCGCGCGCGAGATCGAAAAGGCCGGCGGCATCGCCAAGGAATTCAACACCATCGCCGTCGACGACGGCATCGCCATGGGCCATGGCGGCATGCTGTACTCGCTGCCGAGCCGCGATCTGATCGCCGATTCGGTCGAATACATGGTCAATGCCCACTGCGCCGACGCGATCGTGTGCATCTCCAATTGCGACAAGATCACCCCGGGGATGCTGATGGCCGCGCTGCGGCTGAATGTCCCGGTGATTTTTGTTTCGGGCGGGCCGATGGAAGCCGGCAAGGTCAACTGGAACGGCGAAGTGCGCAAGCTCGACCTCGTCGATGCGATGGTCGAAGCCGCCAACGACAAGGTCAGCGATGAAGACGTTGCCGCGATCGAACGCAGCGCCTGCCCGACCTGTGGCTCGTGCTCGGGCATGTTCACCGCCAACTCGATGAACTGCCTGACCGAAGCGCTGGGCCTGTCGTTGCCGGGCAATGGCTCGATGCTGGCGACGCACGCCGATCGCAAGCAGCTGTTCCTGCAAGCCGGCCGCACCATCGTTGAACTCGCCAAGCGTTATTACGAGCAGGATGACCACAGCGTGCTGCCGCGCTCGATCGCGACGTATCAGGCGTTCGAGAATGCGATGAGCCTCGACGTTGCCATGGGCGGCTCGACCAACACCGTGCTGCATTTGCTGGCCGCCGCGCACGAGGCCGGTGTCGATTTCAAGATGCCCGACATCGATCGCATCAGCCGCCGCGTGCCGTGCCTGGCCAAGGTGGCGCCGGCGACGCAGAAATATCATATGGAAGACGTGCACCGCGCCGGTGGCGTGATCGCCATCCTCTCCGAGCTCGACCGGGCCGGGCTGATCAACCGCGATGTGTCGACCGTGCATGCGCCGACGATGGGCGAAGGGCTGGCGCAGTGGGACATCATCCGTAATGGCGACGATAGCCCCGCACGGCTGTTCTATCGCGCCGCGCCGGGCGGCATCTCGACTACGGTGGCGTTCAGCCAGAGCATGCGCTATCCGGATCTGGATCTGGATCGCGCCGGCGGCTGCATCCGCAACAAGGAAAACGCCTACAGCCAGGATGGCGGCCTCGCGGTGCTGTACGGCAATATCGCCGAACGTGGCTGCATCGTTAAAACCGCGGGTGTCGATGACAGTATTCTCAAGTTCACCGGCCGGGCGCGTATCTTCGAAAGCCAGGACGACGCGGTTGCCAGCATCCTGGCCGATCAAATCGTCGCCGGGGATCTGGTACTGATCCGCTACGAAGGGCCGAAGGGCGGGCCGGGTATGCAGGAGATGCTTTATCCGACCTCGTACCTGAAGTCCAAGGGCCTGGGCAAGGAGTGCGCCTTGCTCACCGACGGTCGTTTTTCCGGTGGTACTTCGGGCCTGTCGATCGGTCACGTCAGCCCGGAAGCGGCCGAAGGCGGCATCATCGGCCTGGCCGAAGAGGGCGATACCATCGAGATCGACATCCCGAACCGCAGCATTCATCTCGCGGTGAGTGATGAAGTGCTGGCGCGCCGCCGCGCGGCGATGGAAAGCCGTGGCAAAGATGCCTGGCGGCCGCTTAACCGTGAGCGCTACGTCAGCCCCGCGCTACGCGCCTATGCGGCCATGACGACCAGCGCAGATACCGGCGCCGTGCGGGATGTGGCCCAAGTGGAACGCAAGTAAGTAGAAAAGGCCGGCTTTGCCGGCCTTTCTCATGGGAGTGCTGCCGATGGTGGTTGCCAGCGCCGCAATGATCCGGGCCGCGATGCTGACCGTTGTTTGCAAGGTGCCCGAGGGGGCGGTCGCGACTTACGGCGATATCGCGCGTCTGGCGGGCTTTCCGCGGCATGCGCGCCAGGTGGGCGTGGCGCTGAGGCAGCCCGGTACGGAAGTGCCCTGGCACCGCATCGTCAACCACGAAGGCCGGATCAGCAGGCGGGGGCTCGACGGGCACGACGATCTGCAGCGTTATCTCTTGGAGGCGGAAGGGGTCGTCTTCGATGCACAAGGCCGGATATCGCTGTCGCAATACCGCTGGGCTACGGCGAGATAAGGTTTTATCCGCACGGAAATGAAAAAAGCCGCTTCGTGGGAAGCGGCTTTTTGAATTCTGGTGGCCAGTCGCGGAATCGAACCACGGACACGCGGATTTTCAATCCGCTGCTCTACCAACTGAGCTAACTGGCCAACCAAGGAGACGAATTAAACACTACCTTGATTGAGCCGTCAATACCTTTTTTGAAAATAGATTTCTGCGGCGTTGGAATGGGCTGTCTCATTCGGCTTGGCTTGCATTTCCACTGTTGGGGTGCGCTTCCTGCCTCTTGCCGTGCCGAGCTTTGATGGGTCGTCTGATGGGGTCAGATATCGATGCTTGTGGGTTGAGTGCCGGACTGTTCTGGTGCGCCATATTGATGGACTGGGAATGCCGGTTGCGGCAGGGGTATATATAAGGCGCGGCTGGTTTGGGGTGGCGTTGGCCGTGATTGGGGTCGAAAAGTGGTGCGTTAGAGGGGGGGGTAATCACCTGATTACATCTGGATGCATCCCGCGTGCCCTGTTTCTGTTTGCACCAATTCCGTCTTTGTGCGGCCCGATTGTCACGTTGAGCGTCGAGATTTTATAAAAAAGTAATAAAAATTTCCTTTTTTTTTCAATGGGATGTGGATGTTTGTCTGTTTTTTGCCTGGAAGGTGTTTGACAGGGGTGTGTTCATCGCTCATACTGCGCAGCTCATCCGGTGGGGTGGCCGAGTGGTTAATGGCAGCAGACTGTAAATCTGCCCTCTAACGAGTACGCTGGTTCGAATCCAGCCCCCACCACCAGAATTAAGTAGTGCGGTAGTGAAGAGCGTTGTTGGCTTAGTTGTTTGGCTTAGTTCCCGGCGGGTGTAGCTCAATGGTAGAGCAGAAGCCTTCCAAGCTTATGACGAGGGTTCGATTCCCTTCACCCGCTCCAAAGAGTTTGACGCTGATGTAGCTCAGGGGTAGAGCACTCCCTTGGTAAGGGAGAGGTCGTGGGTTCAATTCCCACCATCAGCTCCAGTTGCGCTTGTATATTTCATTCTTGAATCCTTAGGGAAATATCATGGCTAAAGGTAAGTTCGAGCGGACAAAGCCGCACGTCAACGTCGGCACCATCGGTCACGTTGACCATGGCAAGACCACGCTGACCGCAGCGATCACCACCATCCTGTCGAAGAAGTTTGGTGGCGAAGCCAAAGACTACTCGCAGATCGACAGCGCGCCGGAAGAAAAGGCCCGCGGTATTACCATCAATACCGCGCACGTCGAATACGAAACCGAAAATCGTCACTACGCTCACGTTGACTGCCCGGGTCACGCCGACTACGTCAAGAACATGATCACCGGTGCTGCCCAGATGGACGGCGCGATCCTGGTTTGTTCGGCTGCTGACGGTCCTATGCCGCAAACGCGTGAACACATCCTGCTGTCCCGCCAGGTTGGCGTGCCGTACATCATCGTCTTCCTGAACAAGGCTGACCTGGTTGACGACGCTGAACTGCTTGAGCTGGTCGAAATGGAAGTGCGCGAGCTTCTGTCGAAGTACGACTTCCCGGGTGACGATTGCCCGATCATCACCGGTTCGGCCCGTCTGGCGCTGGAAGGTGACCAATCGGAATACGGCGAGCCGGCCATCTTCCGTCTGGCTGATGCACTGGATAGCTACATCCCGACGCCGGAGCGTGCCATTGATGGTGCCTTCCTGATGCCGGTTGAAGATGTGTTCTCGATCTCGGGTCGCGGTACCGTGGTGACTGGTCGTATCGAGCGCGGCATCGTCAAGGTTGGCGAAGAAATCGAAATCGTCGGTATCCGTCCGACCCTCAAGACCACCTGCACTGGCGTGGAAATGTTCCGCAAGCTGCTGGATCAAGGTCAAGCGGGCGACAACGTCGGCGCGCTGCTGCGTGGCACCAAGCGTGAAGATGTCGAGCGTGGCCAGGTTCTGGCCAAGCCGGGTTCGATCACCCCGCACACCAAGTTCGAAGGTTCGGTCTACGTGCTGAGCAAAGAAGAAGGCGGTCGTCACACTCCGTTCTTCAACGGCTATCGTCCGCAGTTCTATTTCCGTACCACTGACGTGACCGGTGCGGTTGAATTGCCGGCTGGTATCGAAATGGTGATGCCGGGTGACAACGTTGAAGTCGTCGTATCGCTGATCGCTCCGATCGCGATGGAACAAGGTCTGCGTTTCGCCATTCGTGAAGGCGGTCGTACCGTCGGCGCCGGTGTCGTTGCCAAGATCGTTGAGTAAGTAATTTACATGAGGGCATGGTGCTGATATAGTGCTGTGCTTCCCCGTAGGCGAGTAGCTCAATTGGTAGAGCACCGGTCTCCAAAACCGGGGGTTGGGGGTTCGAGACCCTCCTCGCCTGCCACGGTCAAAAATCAGAGCCGTTTCCGCAGGGGACGGCTTTGTTTTATTTGTTGTCCGAATCAGGATTATGGAAAGCTTCGACAAAATCAAGGTCGTGGCAGCGTTGCTGCTCGTGGTCGTAGGTATTGCTGGTTACTATGTGGTGCCGGCTGACCAGGGGGTGCTGCGCGTGCTGTGCGTGGTGCTGGGTTTGGTGATGGCCGGAGCGATGCTCTGGTTTTCTGCGCTTGGGCGCCGCTTCGTGGACTATGCGCGCGACTCGATCAAAGAGGCGCAAAAAGTGGTCTGGCCGACTCGTAAAGAGACTTGGCAGCTCACTGGTGTGGTCTTTTTGTTTGTGGGTGTGCTGGCCTTGTTTATGTGGGCGGTCGACTCGGGCTTGGCCTGGGTGTTCTACGACCTGGTCCTCGGGCGCGGATAAGTAGGATAGCGGAGTCATACATGGGAATGCGTTGGTACGTTGTGCATGCGTACTCGGGTTTTGAGAAGAGCGTGCAGAAGGCATTGAAAGAGCGTATCGAGCGTGCGGACATGCAGCATATGTTCGGGCAGATTCTCGTGCCGGTTGAGGAAGTGGTCGAGATCAAGGCTGGTCGCAAGGCTTTGACCGAGCGCAAGTTCTTCCCGGGGTATGTGCTCGTCGAGATGGAAATGGCCGACGATACTTGGCACTTGGTTAAGTCGACGCCGAAAGTAACCGGGTTTATCGGTGGTTCCGGTAATCGTCCGTCGCCTATTTCGCAGCGCGAAGTCGATGCGATCATGCAGCAGATGCAAGAGGGCGTTGAAAAGCCGCGTCCTAAGGTGCTGTTTGAGGTGGGTGAGGTCTTGCGTGTGACCGATGGTCCGTTCGTGGATTTCAACGCTACGGTCGAAGATGTCGATTACGACAAGAGTCGCCTCAAGGTGTCCGTGCTGATCTTTGGTCGCGCTACGCCGGTTGATGTGGATTTTGCCCAGGTCGAGAAGGTTTGATCTGGTTTAGTGCCGGATCTTGATCCGGTTGTAGTCGGGGAGCGGACCTTTGGGTCTGCGCTTGACCCATTTCAGGAGTTAAATCATGGCAAAGAAGATTATTGGCTATATCAAGCTGCAAGTGCCAGCTGGTAAAGCAAACCCGTCGCCGCCTATCGGCCCGGCACTTGGTCAGCGTGGCCTGAATATCATGGAATTCTGCAAGGCGTTCAACGCGCAGACCCAGGGTATTGAGCCAGGTCTGCCGATTCCGGTGGTGATCACCGCTTTTGCGGATAAGTCCTTCACCTTTGTGATGAAGAGCCCGCCTGCAACCATTCTGCTGAAGAAGGCTGCCGGCATTCAAAAGGGTTCGCCGCGTCCACATACCGACAAGGTCGGCAAGGTGACTCGCGCTCAGCTCGAAGAAATCGTAAAGACCAAGCAGGCGGATCTGACCGCTGCTGATATGGACGCAGCCGTGCGTATTATCGCCGGTTCGGCCCGTTCGATGGGTCTTGAAGTGGAGGGCGTGTAAATGGCTAAGGTTTCCAAGCGTCTCGCCGCTCTGAAGGCGAGCGTTGATCGTAACAAGCTGTATGCCCTTGATGAAGCACTGGTGCTCGTCAAGGGTGCGGCTACCGCCAAGTTCAACGAGTCGATCGACGTGTCGGTCAATCTCGGTGTTGATGCACGTAAGTCGGACCAGGTTGTTCGTGGTTCGGTCGTGCTGCCTAAGGGCACTGGCAAGTCGGTGCGCGTTGCTGTGTTCGCTCAAGGCGCAAACGCCGAAGCGGCCAAGGCAGCCGGTGCTGAAGTCGTTGGTTTCGAAGACCTGGCCGAACAAATCAAGGCAGGCAATCTCGATTTCGATATCGTGATCGCTTCGCCGGACGCAATGCGTATTGTCGGTCAGCTCGGTCAGATTCTTGGCCCACGCGGCCTGATGCCGAACCCGAAGGTCGGTACCGTGACCCCGAACGTTGCTGAGGCCGTGAAGAACGCCAAGGCTGGTCAGGTTCAATACCGTACTGACAAGGGTGGCATCATTCACGCAACCATCGGTCGCGCTTCGTTTGAAGCCGCAGATCTGAAGGCCAACCTGGTTGCGCTGGTCGAGGCGCTGCAAAAAGCCAAGCCGGCTTCGAGCAAGGGCGTGTATCTGAAGAAGATCGCTGTCTCGTGCACGATGGGTGTTGGCGTTCGCGTCGACGCTGGCTCGCTGGCACAGTAAAGAACTTTGGGCCTACTCCGGTGCTTGCACCGGAGTAGGGTAGTCAAAGACCGTAGGTGCAGTTCGCTGCTTAATGACCGGTTCGCCGGGGACCTACGCAGACGGTGTACCCAATCTGGATTTGGCCTGCGGCGCACGCCGTGGGTTTCCTGAAAGAAAGGTCGCCGTTGGGTGGTGTGGTTTTGCCATGCCAAACATCTCGTAAAGGAGGTAGACCTTGAGTCTCAATCTCGAAGACAAGAAGGCCGTCGTAGCTGAGATTTCGGCAGTAGTTGCCAAATCCCAGACCATCGTCGTCGCTGAGTATCGGGGTGTCGGGGTTGCCAGCTTGACTCTGTTGCGCAAGCAAGCGCGCGAGTCCGGTGTGTATCTGCGTGTTCTGAAGAATACGCTGGCACGCCGCGCGGTTGAAGGTACAGCATTTGCCGGTTTGGCTGACCATATGGTCGGTCCGCTGGTTTATGGCATGTCCGAAGACCCGGTTGCTGCAGCCAAGGTGCTGAACGACTTTGCCAAGAAAGATGACAAGATCGTCATCAAGGCGGGTTCGTATGAAGGTCAGGTGATGGACAAGGCCGGTGTTGCCGCGCTGGCGTCGATCCCGAGCCGCGAAGAGCTGCTGTCGAAGCTGCTCTACGTCATGCAAGCTCCGCTGGCTGGCTTTGCGCGTGGCCTCGCCGCGTTGGCAGAGAAGAAGCAAGCCGACGCTGGTGTTCCGGCCGAAGCTGCTCCAGTCGAAGCATAATCGCTTCCCGATTCCTTACTAATTCGAAAAGATTTTCAGGAGTATTTACAAATGGCTCTGTCCAAAGAAGATATCCTCGAAGCCGTTGCTGGCTTGACCGTGATGGAACTGAACGACCTGGTTAAGGCGTTCGAAGAAAAGTTCGGCGTGTCCGCTGCTGCTGTTGCAGTTGCTGGTCCGGCTGCCGCTGCTGCTGCCGTTGAAGAGAAGACCGAATTCGACGTCATCCTGACCGGCGCTGGCGCTAACAAGGTTGGCACCATCAAGATCGTTCGCGAACTGACCGGCCTGGGCCTGAAAGAAGCCAAGGATCTGGTTGATGGCGCACCGAAGGCTGTGAAGGAAGGCATCTCCAAGGCTGATGCTGAAGCTATGGTGAAGAAGCTGGTCGAAGCAGGTGCTACTGCTGAGATGAAGTAATCGCTAACGCGATTGCTCAAAATAGGCAGGCGGAGGAATCCGCCTGCCATTTTGCGTTTGTTTGACTGCCGTTCTGTAAGCTAAACCTAAAGAATCGTCTTGAGGTTTTGCCACAGATGACAAACCGGAAAAATGTTCCCGGAGCGCTTTGCGGTTTGTCTTTTGCGCCCCACTCAATGGAGAGCTTTTGAGTATGAATTACTCGTTCACAGAGAAGAAACGCATTCGTAAGAGCTTTGCGAAGCGGGCGAGCGTTCTGGACGTTCCGTTTCTCCTCGCGACCCAACTCAACTCGTATTCCGAGTTTCTGCAATTGGGTACGCCGGTTGCGGAGCGGAATGCGAATGGCCTGCAAGCGGCATTCAGCTCGATTTTCCCGATTCAGTCGCACAACGGCAATGCTCGTCTCGAGTTCGTGCACTACGTGCTCGGCGATCCGCCTTTCGACGTGACCGAGTGTCAGCAGCGTGGGATTACCTTCGCTGCGCCGTTGCGTGCTCGCGTTCGTCTGGTGATCATGGATCGTGAGGCGAGCAAGCCGACGGTGAAGGAAGTCAAGGAGCAGGACGTGTACTTCGGCGAAATTCCGCTGATGACCCGTACTGGCTCGTTTGTGATCAACGGCACCGAACGTGTGATCGTTTCGCAGCTGCATCGCTCGCCAGGCGTGTTCTTTGAGCACGATAAGGGCAAGACCCATAGCTCGGGCAAGTTGTTGTTCTCGGCTCGGATCATTCCGTACCGCGGCTCGTGGCTGGATTTCGAGTTCGACCCGAAGGATCTGCTGTTCTTCCGTATCGACCGCCGTCGCAAGATGCCGGTTTCGGTGCTGCTGAAGGCACTGGGCTTTACGCCGGAAGAAATTCTCGAGCGCTTCTACGATACCGACACCTTCACCATCGGTGAAGAAGGTCTCGAGATGTCGCTGGTGCCGGAACGCCTGAAGGGCGAAGTCGCCAAGTTCGACATCGTGTCGAGCGACGGCAAGGTGCTGGCACAGAAAGACAAGCGCATCACTGCCAAGACCATCCGCGACATCCAGGCTGCGGGCATTACCTCGCTGCCGGTGCCGGCGGATTTCCTCTATGGCCGTATTCTGGCCCATGCCGTTGTGCACCCGGAAACCGGTGAAGTGCTGGCGCGTGGCAACGAAGAAATCACCGAAGATCTCGCCGCCAAGCTCGATATTGCTGGCGTCACCGAGATGAAGGTGTTGTACGTCAACGATCTGGATCAGGGCGCGTTCATTTCGCAAAGCTTGCGTTCGGACGACGTCAACGACCAGTACGGCGCGCGCGTTGCGATCTATCGCATGATGCGTCCGGGCGAGCCGCCGACCGAAGATTCGGTCCAGGCGCTGTTCAACGGTCTGTTCTTCTCCGAAGATCGTTACGACCTGTCGGCCGTGGGCCGGATGAAGTTCAACAGCCGTGCTTATCTTGCCCCGCGCGATGAAAAGACCCCGGGCTGGATGCGCCAGTTCTACGAGCGCGTCGGCGAAATGGGCCTGGAAGGTCCGGGCGTGCTGTCGGTTGACGACATCCTCGCGGTGATCAGTATTCTGGTTGAGCTGCGTAACGGTCGTGGCGACGTCGACGATATCGATCACCTCGGCAACCGCCGTGTGCGTTCGGTCGGCGAACTGGCCGAGAACCAGTTCCGCGCCGGTCTGGTGCGCGTCGAGCGCGCCGTGAAGGAGCGTCTGTCGCAGGCCGAGTCCGACAACCTGATGCCGCATGACCTGATCAATGCCAAGCCGGTTTCGGCCGCGGTCAAGGAATTCTTCGGCTCGTCGCAGCTGTCGCAGTTCATGGACCAGACCAACCCGCTGTCGGAAATTACCCACAAGCGCCGTGTTTCGGCTCTTGGTCCAGGCGGTCTGACGCGCGAGCGCGCCGGCTTTGAAGTCCGTGACGTGCATCCGACTCACTATGGTCGCGTTTGCCCGATCGAAACGCCGGAAGGCCCGAACATCGGTCTGATCAACTCGCTGTCGTGCTACGCCCGCACCAACCATTACGGTTTCCTCGAGACACCGTATCGCAAGGTGATTGACGGCAAGACCACCAGCGACATCGATTACCTGTCGGCGATCGAAGAAGGCAAGTACGTAATTGCGCAGGCCAATGCGCAAACCGACGACGAAGGCCGTCTGACCGACGACATGGTGACCTGCCGCGAACACGGTGAAACCATTATCGCGACGCCGGATCGCGTCCAGTACATGGACGTCGCGCCGAGCCAGATCGTGTCGGTTGCCGCTTCGCTGATTCCGTTCCTTGAACATGACGATGCAAACCGCGCACTGATGGGCGCCAACATGCAGCGTCAAGCCGTGCCGGTGCTGCGTGCCGAGAAGCCGTTCGTCGGTACCGGGATCGAGCGCACTTGCGCGGTCGACTCGGGTACGGCTGTGGCTGCACTGCGTGGCGGTATCGTCGATTACGTCGATGCCAACCGCGTTGTGGTTCGCGTGAATGACGATGAAACCCTGCCGGGCGAAACCGGCGTGGACATCTACAACCTCGTCAAATTCACCCGTTCGAACCAGAACACCAATATCAACCAGCGTCCGGTGCTGCGTCGCGGTGATCGCATTACCCGCGGTGATGTGGTGGCCGATGGTGCATCGACCGATCTGGGCGAAATGGCTTTGGGTCAGAACATGACCATCGCCTTCATGCCGTGGAACGGCTACAACTTCGAAGATTCGATCTTGATCTCCGAGAAGGTTGTTGCCGAAGACCGCTATACCTCGATTCACATCGAAGAATTGTCGGTCATGGCGCGCGATACCAAGCTCGGCCCTGAAGAAATCACCCGCGACATCTCCAACCTGTCCGAGCGCATGCTCGGCCGTCTGGACGAGTCGGGCGTGGTGTACATCGGCGCCGAAGTCGAAGCCGGTGACGTGCTCGTTGGTAAGGTCACGCCTAAGGGTGAAACCCAGCTGACGCCGGAAGAAAAGCTGCTGCGCGCGATCTTCGGCGAAAAAGCCTCCGACGTGAAGGACACGAGCTTACGCGTGCCGTCTGGCATGACCGGTACCGTGATCGATGTGCAAGTGTTTACCCGTGAAGGCGTCGAGCGCGACAAGCGCGCTCAGGCCATCATCGACGAACAACTGCGCCGTCATCGTACCGACCTGAACGACCAGCTGCGCATCGTTGAAAACGACCTGTTCGAGCGGATCGAGCGGATGATCGTTGGCAAGGTCGCCAACGGTGGTCCGAAGCGTCTGCTCAAGGGTACCGAGATCAGCCACGATTACCTGGCCGATCTGCCGTCCAAGCACGACTGGTTCGACATTCGTTTGTCGGATGAAGAAAGCGCACGCCAGCTCGAAGCGATGAAGGACTTGATCGCTCAGATGAAGGCCGACTTCGACCTCAAGTTCGAAGACAAAAAGCGCAAGCTCACCCAGGGCGACGAATTGCCGCCGGGCGTGATCAAGATGGTCAAGGTCTACGTTGCGGTGAAGCGTCGTCTGCAGCCGGGCGACAAGATGGCCGGCCGTCACGGTAACAAGGGTGTGGTTTCGAAGATTCTGCCGGTCGAAGATCTGCCGTACATGGCCGACGGTTCGACCGTCGACATCGTGCTGAACCCGCTCGGCGTGCCGTCGCGGATGAACATCGGCCAGATTCTGGAAGTCCACCTCGGTTGGGCGGCCAAGGGGATCGGCCAACGCATCGATGCGATGCTGCGTCAACAGCGCAATATCGCCGAAATGCGCGATTACCTCGACCGCATCTACAACAGCGCCGGCAAGCAAGAAGACATCGCCGGTCTGTCCGAAGCCGAAGTGGTGCAACTGGCCCAAGGTCTGCGTACCGGTATGACTTTTGCCAGCCCGGTGTTCGACGGTGCCAAGGAATCCGAGATTCACCAGATGCTCGAGTTGGCGTATCCGGATGAAGATCCGCGCACCCAACTGCTGGACTTCAACAGCAGCAAGACGCAGATGCAGCTGTTCGATGGCCGCACCGGCGAGCCGTTCGAGCGCAAGGTCACCGTTGGCGTGATGCATTACCTGAAACTGCATCACTTGGTCGACGACAAGATGCACGCACGTTCGACCGGTCCGTACTCGCTGGTCACGCAGCAGCCGCTGGGTGGTAAGGCGCAGTTCGGTGGTCAGCGCTTCGGGGAAATGGAAGTCTGGGCGCTCGAAGCCTATGGCGCGGCGTACACGCTGCAGGAAATGCTGACGGTGAAGTCGGATGATGTGAACGGTCGGACCAAGGTCTACGAAAACATCGTCAAGGGCGATCACCGGATCGATGCCGGCATGCCGGAATCCTTCAACGTGCTGGTGAAGGAAATCCGTTCGCTGGGTATCGATATCGATCTGGAAACCGAGTGATTGTGTGAGGAGGGGCGGCCTAGGCCGCCTCGTACCGAACGCCTCACCCTCACAGGAGCAAATGAATGAAAGGCTTACTCGAACTCTTCAAGCAGGTCGCGCCAAACGAAGAATTTGACGCGATTAAGATCGGGCTCGCATCGCCCGAGAAGATTCGTTCGTGGTCCTTCGGTGAAGTTAAAAAGCCGGAAACCATCAACTACCGTACGTTCAAGCCGGAACGTGACGGTCTGTTCTGCGCACGCATTTTCGGGCCGATCAAGGACTACGAATGCCTGTGCGGCAAATACAAGCGCCTCAAGCATCGCGGTGTGATCTGCGAGAAGTGCGGTGTTGAAGTCACGCTGTCCAAGGTGCGTCGCGAACGCATGGGCCATATCGAGCTGGCGTCGCCGGTTGCGCACATCTGGTTCCTGAAGTCGCTGCCGTCGCGTCTGGGCATGGTGCTCGATATCCCGCTGCGCGATATCGAACGCGTGCTGTACTTCGAAGCCTTCATTGTCGTTGAGCCAGGCATGACGCCGCTCAACCGCGGTCAGTTGCTGACCGAAGAAGACTATTACAACAAGCTCGACGAATACGGCGACGAATTCGTTGCGCTGATGGGCGCCGAGGCCGTGCGTGAACTGCTGAAGAATCTCGATAGCGAGAGTGAGATCAGCAAGCTGCGCGCCGAGCTCGAATCGACCTCGTCCGACACCAAGATCAAGAAGATCGCCAAGCGCCTCAAGGTGCTCGAGGCCTTCCAGAAGTCCGGCATCAAGCCGGAATGGATGGTGCTGGAAGTGCTGCCGGTGCTGCCGCCGGAACTGCGCCCGCTGGTGCCGCTCGATGGTGGCCGTTTCGCCACCTCCGACCTGAACGATCTGTATCGTCGCGTCATTAACCGGAACAACCGCCTCAAGCGTCTGCTCGAGCTGCGCGCGCCGGAAATCATCGTTCGCAACGAAAAGCGCATGCTGCAGGAGTCGGTTGACTCGCTGCTCGACAACGGTCGTCGCGGCAAGGCCATGACCGGCGCCAACAAGCGTCCGCTCAAGTCGCTCGCCGACATGATCAAGGGTAAGGGCGGTCGTTTCCGTCAGAACTTGCTGGGTAAGCGCGTCGACTACTCGGGTCGTTCGGTCATTACCGTGGGTCCTTACCTGCGGCTGCATCAGTGCGGCCTGCCGAAGCTGATGGGTCTGGAACTGTTCAAGCCGTTCATCTTCCACAAGCTCGAAGTACTGGGCCTCGCGACCACGATCAAGGCCGCGAAGAAGATGGTCGAAGCGCAGGAAGCGGTGGTGTGGGACATCCTCGAGGATGTGATCCGCGAACACCCGATCCTGCTGAACCGTGCGCCGACGCTGCACCGTCTGGGTATCCAGGCGTTCGAGCCGGTGTTGATCGAAGGCAAGGCCATCCAGCTGCATCCGCTGGTTTGCGCGGCCTTCAACGCCGACTTCGACGGTGACCAGATGGCCGTTCACGTGCCGCTGTCGCTGGAAGCGCAGATGGAAGCCCGCACGCTGATGCTGGCGTCGAACAACGTGCTGTCGCCCGCCAACGGCGAGCCGATCATCGTGCCGTCGCAGGATATCGTGCTGGGTCTGTACTACATGACCCGCGAAGCGGTCCGCGCCAAGGGTGAAGGCATGTCCTTCACCGACGTCAAGGAAGCGCTGCGCGCCTACGCCAACCAGTTCGTGACGCTGCAGACCCGTGTTTCGGTGCGCCTGAACGAGTGGGTCAAGGACGAGAACGGCGAATGGCAAGTGCAGGTGGTGCGTCGCAATACCACCGTCGGCCGCGCCATCCTGTCGGAAATTCTGCCCAAGGGCCTCGACTTCAGCCATATCGACAAGGCACTGAAGAAGAAAGAAATCGGCAAGCTGATCAATGCGTCGTTCCGTAACTGCGGTCTGAAAGACACCGTCGTGTTCGCCGACCAGCTGATGTACACCGGTTTTGCTTACTCGACCCGTGGCGGTATCTCGATCTGCGTCGACGATATGCTGGTGCCGGCTGCCAAGGCCGAGTTGCTGGCTGCGGCCAATGCCGAAGTGCGCGACGTCGAGCAGCAATACAACTCGGGTCTGGTGACCCAGGGTGAACGCTACAACAAGGTCGTCGATATCTGGGGTCGTGCCGGTGAAGACATCGCCAAGGCGATGATGACCAACCTCGGCAAGCAGCCGGTGCTCGACGTTGATGGCAACATCGTCAAGGACGAGAACGGCAAGACGCTGATGCAGGACTCGTTCAACTCGATCTACATGATGGCGGATTCGGGTGCACGGGGTTCGGCGGCACAGATTCGTCAGCTCGCCGGTATGCGGGGTTTGATGGCCAAACCGGACGGCTCGATCATCGAGACGCCGATCAAGGCGAACTTCCGCGAAGGCCTGACCGTTCTTGACTACTTCATCTCGACCCACGGCGCTCGTAAGGGTCTGGCGGATACGGCACTCAAGACCGCGAACTCGGGTTACCTGACGCGTCGTCTGGTCGACGTGACGCAAGACTTGGTCGTGATCGAGGATGATTGCTACACCAAGAACGGCGTGACCATGAAGGCCGTGGTTCAGGGCGGTGACGTGATCGAAGCGCTGCACGACCGGATTCTTGGTCGTGTCGCTGCCGTCGATATCGTCGACCCGAGCACGCAAGAAACCGTTTACGAAGCCGGCACGCTGCTGACCGAAGAAATCGTCGATCGTATCGACGAGCTGAGCATTGACGAAGTCAAGGTGCGTACGCCGCTGACGTGCGAAACCCGTTACGGTCTGTGCGCCGCCTGCTACGGTCGCGACCTCGGCCGTGGTTACCGCGTCAATACCGGCGAAGCCGTCGGTGTGATCGCCGCGCAGTCGATCGGTGAGCCGGGTACCCAGCTGACCATGCGTACCTTCCACATCGGTGGTGCCGCTTCGCGAGCCGCTGCAGCCAGCCAGGTTGAATCGAAGTCGAACGGCCGCATCGCGTTCACGTCGACTATGCGTTATGTCGGCAACAACAAGGGCGAGCTGATCGTGATTACCCGTTCGGCCGAAGTGTTGGTGCTGGATGATCAGGGCCGCGAGCGCGAGCGTCACAAGGTGCCATACGGTGCGACGCTGACCGTCAAGGACGGCGATGCGATCAAGGCCGGTGCCGTGCTGGGTACGTGGGATCCACATACCCGTCCGATTATCACCGAGTATGAAGGCCAGGTTCGCTTCGAGAACGTCGACGAAGGCATGACCGTCGTCAAGCAGGTTGATGACGTGACCGGTCTGTCGACCCTCGTCGTGATCAACCCGAAGGCCAAGGCCGGTGCCAAGGGCATTCGCCCGCTGGTGAAGCTGTTGGACGAGCAGGGCAAGGAAGTGAAGCTCACCGGTACCGATACGCCGGTGACCATCGGCTTCCAGCCGGGCGCGATCATTACCGTCAAGGATGGTCAGCAAGTCGGCAAGGGTGATGTACTGGCGCGGATTCCGCAGGAATCGGCCAAGACCCGCGACATTACCGGTGGTCTGCCGCGCGTGGCCGAGCTGTTCGAAGCCCGTTCGCCGAAGGATGCCGGCATGCTGGCCGAAGTGACCGGTACCGTTTCGTTCGGTAAGGACACCAAGGGCAAGCAGCGTCTGGTCATCACCGACCTGGAAGGCTTGGGGCACGAGTACCTGATCCTGAAAGAAAAGCACGTCATGGTGCACGATGGCCAGGTCGTCAACCGCGGTGAAACCATCGTTGACGGTCCGATCGATCCGCACGATATCCTGCGTCTGCAGGGTATCGAGGCGCTGGCGCGTTACGTCGTTCAGGAAGTGCAGGAAGTTTATCGTCTGCAGGGTGTGAAGATTAACGATAAGCACATCGAGGTGATCGTTCGCCAGATGCTGCGTCGTGTGGTCATCACCAGTAACGGCGATACCGGCTTCATTCCGGGCGAGCAGGTTGAGCGTGCCGAAGTGCTGACGGTGAACGATGAAATGGTTGCCGCAGGTAAGCAGCCGGCCGGTTACGACAATGTGCTGCTGGGTATCACCAAGGCCTCGCTGTCGACCGACTCGTTCATCTCGGCGGCGTCGTTCCAGGAAACCACGCGTGTTCTGACCGAAGCGGCCATCATGGGCAAGGTCGATGATCTGCGCGGTCTGAAGGAAAACGTCATCGTGGGGCGTCTGATCCCGGCAGGTACGGGTCTGGCTTACCATCGTAACCGCAAGCGTCAAGCCCAAGGTCTGGACCAAGTATTTGATTCGCTCGAAGCCGTTCAGAGCGAGGAAACGCTATAAGGCCAGTACTTCACTTGACGACAAGGGCTTGATTTTCTTAGAATCTCAGGTTCAATCTGGCGACGCTCGGATTTTCCGCGCGTCGCCGGCTTCATTTGGGCATTGTGAGTCACAGTGTCCGGTGTCGGCAGGTTTTCCTGTCGTCCAAAGTCGGGCCCCATCAGGGGTTGTTAACTCGAAGGATGTAATCAATGCCAACCATCAACCAGCTGGTCCGCAAGGGCCGCGAGAAGGAAGTGGTAAAGAGCAAGGTTCCCGCGCTCGAATCCTGCCCTCAAAAACGTGGCGTGTGCACTCGCGTGTACACCACCACTCCGAAGAAGCCGAACTCCGCACTGCGTAAAGTCTGCAAGGTTCGCCTGACCAACGGTTTCGAAGTCATTTCGTACATCGGCGGTGAAGGCCACAACCTGCAAGAGCACAGTGTTGTGCTGTTGCGCGGCGGTCGTGTTAAGGATTTGCCGGGTGTGCGTTATCACACCGTGCGCGGTTCGCTTGACACTGCTGGCGTGAAAGATCGTAAGCAAGGGCGTTCGAAGTACGGCGCCAAGCGTCCGAAGGCTTAATTGCCGCGGATGCAAGCGGCGGTTGTTCGCATTTGCGAGGCCGTCGAGTAAGTGGTCGCCCTTCTGGCCGGCCGTGGGGTATCTAGCCCCGACTGAATGTCATATTTAGGATAGAGAATCATGCCAAGACGTAGAGAAGTACCGAAGCGCGAAGTACTGCCGGATCCGAAGTTCGGTTCGCAGGAACTGACCAAGTTCATGAACGTGGTCATGATCGACGGCAAGAAGGCCGTTGCCGAACGCATCGTTTACGGTGCCTTCGCTCAGATCGAAAAGAAAGCTGGCAAGAACGCGCTGGAAGTCTTCACGACTGCCATCGGCAACGCGAAACCGCTCGTTGAAGTGAAGAGCCGTCGCGTCGGTGGTGCTAACTACCAAGTTCCGGTCGAAGTCCGCCCCAGCCGTCGTTTGGCATTGGCGATGCGCTGGCTGCGTGACGCGGCTCGTAAACGTGGTGAGAAGTCGATGGATCTGCGTCTGGCCGGTGAGTTGCTTGATGCGGCCGAAGGCCGTGGCGGCGCCATGAAGAAGCGTGACGAAGTGCACCGTATGGCTGAAGCCAACAAGGCCTTCGCTCACTTCCGCTTCTAATGCGGCAATCCGTTTAAGGAAACTACCGTGGCTCGTACTACCCCTATTGAGCGCTACCGTAACATCGGTATCTCCGCTCACATCGACGCCGGTAAAACGACGACGACCGAGCGCATCCTGTTCTACACCGGCGTGAACCACAAAATTGGTGAAGTTCACGACGGCGCTGCCACCATGGACTGGATGGAGCAAGAACAAGAGCGCGGCATCACCATTACTTCGGCTGCTACCACGACCTTCTGGAAGGGCATGAGCCTGCAGTATCCGGAGCACCGCTTCAACATCATCGACACCCCGGGGCACGTCGACTTCACGATTGAAGTCGAGCGCTCGATGCGTGTTCTTGATGGTGCGTGCATGGTGTACTGCGCGGTCGGCGGCGTTCAGCCGCAGTCGGAAACCGTTTGGCGCCAAGCGACCAAGTACAAGGTTCCGCGTCTGGCCTTCGTGAACAAGATGGACCGTCAAGGTGCCAACTTCTTCCGCGTGGTCGAACAGATGCGTACCCGCCTGAAGGCGAACCCGGTGCCGGTCGTTGTGCCTATTGGTGCCGAAGAAAACTTCCAGGGCGTCGTCGACCTGCTGAAGATGAAAGCGATCATCTGGGATGAAGCGTCGCAAGGTATGAAGTTTGAATACCGCGATATCCCGGAAGACCTGCTGGCGGTTGCGCAAGAATGGCGCGAGAAGATGGTCGAAAGCGCTGCCGAAGCGTCGGAAGAGCTGATGAACAAGTACCTCGAAGAGGGTGACCTCACCGAGGAGGAGATTGTTGGCGGTATCCGTCAGCGTACGCTCGCTTGCGAAATCCAGCCGATGCTCTGCGGTACCGCATTTAAGAACAAGGGCGTGCAACGCATGCTCGACGCCGTGATCGAATACCTGCCGTCGCCGATTGATATCGACGCTGTTGCAGGTACCGATGATCGTGATCAGCCGACGACGCGCGCGCCGTCGGATGAGGCGCCGTTCTCGGCGCTGGCGTTCAAGTTGATGAATGACCCGTATGTGGGCCAGCTGACCTTCTTCCGGGTTTACTCGGGCGTGGTGAAGTCGGGCGACTCGGTGCTCAACTCGATCAAAGACAAGAAAGAGCGTATCGGTCGTATCGTGCAGATGCACGCCAACGATCGTAAGGAAATCGATGCGGTTTGCGCCGGCGACATCGCCGCAGCAATCGGCCTCAAGGAAGTCACCACTGGTGAAACCTTGTGTGCCCTTGATGCGCCGATCATTCTTGAGCGCATGATCTTCCCTGAGCCGGTGATTCACGTTGCCGTCGAACCGAAGACCAAGGCTGACCAGGAAAAAATGGGCGTTGCCCTGAATCGCCTGGCCAAGGAAGACCCGTCGTTCCGCGTGCGTACCGATGAAGAGTCGGGCCAGACCATTATTTCGGGTATGGGTGAACTGCACCTGGAAATTCTGGTTGACCGCATGCGTCGCGAATTCGGCGTTGAAGCCAACGTCGGCGCGCCGCAGGTTGCTTACCGTGAAACCATCACCCGCGCAGCGGAAGATGTCGAAGGCAAGCATGCCAAGCAGTCGGGCGGTAAGGGTCAGTACGGTCATTGCGTCATCACCGTTGAGCCGGCAGGCGAGGGCAATGGCTACTCGTTCGTCGACGAAATCAAGGGCGGCGTGATTCCGCGCGAATTCATCCCGTCGGTCGACAAGGGTATCCAGGGGACGCTGAAGTCGGGCGTACTGGCTGGCTTCCCGGTGGTGGACGTGAAGGTTCGTCTGACTTTCGGTTCCTACCACGACGTCGACTCGTCGCAGATCGCGTTCGAACTGGCTGGTTCCATTGCGTTCAAGGAAGCCATGCGCCGTGCAGGTGCTGTCATCCTCGAGCCGATGATGGCCGTCGAAATCGAAACGCCGGAAGAGTACATGGGCGACATCATGGGCGACCTGTCGTCCCGTCGCGGTATCATCCAAGGTATGGATGACAACCCGGCTGGCGGCAAGATGATCAAGGTCGAAGTGCCGTTGTCGGAAATGTTCGGTTACTCGACCACGCTGCGTTCGATGTCGCAGGGGCGTGCTACGTACTCCATGGAGTTCAAGCACTACTCGCAAGCGCCGAAGCACGTGGCCGACGCGATCGTTGCCAACAAAAAGTAATTGGCTTTGCCCGGCGCTTGATGCCGGGCAACCCCGAATCTCTATTTAAGGAATTAGCGAAATGGCTAAGGGTAAATTCGAACGTACAAAGCCGCACGTCAACGTCGGCACCATCGGTCACGTTGACCATGGCAAGACCACGCTGACCGCAGCGATCACCACCATCCTGTCGAAGAAGTTTGGTGGCGAAGCCAAAGACTACTCGCAGATCGACAGCGCGCCGGAAGAAAAGGCCCGCGGTATTACCATCAATACCGCGCACGTCGAATACGAAACCGAAAATCGTCACTACGCTCACGTTGACTGCCCGGGTCACGCCGACTACGTCAAGAACATGATCACCGGTGCTGCCCAGATGGACGGCGCGATCCTGGTTTGTTCGGCTGCTGACGGTCCTATGCCGCAAACGCGTGAACACATCCTGCTGTCCCGCCAGGTTGGCGTGCCGTACATCATCGTCTTCCTGAACAAGGCTGACCTGGTTGACGACGCTGAACTGCTTGAGCTGGTCGAAATGGAAGTGCGCGAGCTTCTGTCGAAGTACGACTTCCCGGGTGACGATTGCCCGATCATCACCGGTTCGGCCCGTCTGGCGCTGGAAGGTGACCAATCGGAATACGGCGAGCCGGCCATCTTCCGTCTGGCTGATGCACTGGATAGCTACATCCCGACGCCGGAGCGTGCCATTGATGGTGCCTTCCTGATGCCGGTTGAAGATGTGTTCTCGATCTCGGGTCGCGGTACCGTGGTGACTGGTCGTATCGAGCGCGGCATCGTCAAGGTTGGCGAAGAAATCGAAATCGTCGGTATCCGTCCGACCCTCAAGACCACCTGCACTGGCGTGGAAATGTTCCGCAAGCTGCTGGATCAAGGTCAAGCGGGCGACAACGTCGGCGCGCTGCTGCGTGGCACCAAGCGTGAAGATGTCGAGCGTGGCCAGGTTCTGGCCAAGCCGGGTTCGATCACCCCGCACACCAAGTTCGAAGGTTCGGTCTACGTGCTGAGCAAAGAAGAAGGCGGTCGTCACACTCCGTTCTTCAACGGCTATCGTCCGCAGTTCTATTTCCGTACCACTGACGTGACCGGTGCGGTTGAATTGCCGGCTGGTATCGAAATGGTGATGCCGGGTGACAACGTTGAAGTCGTCGTATCGCTGATCGCTCCGATCGCGATGGAACAAGGTCTGCGTTTCGCCATTCGTGAAGGCGGTCGTACCGTCGGCGCCGGTGTCGTTGCCAAGATCGT
>NZ_AP024095.1 GCF_015140455.1 Jeongeupia sp. HS-3
TTCTTGATGGCGTAGAAGCCCGGCGCGTTATTGACCACGTAGACGCCCACCGGAACCGATACGAGCTTGCCTTGCAGGGCTTTGTAGGGACGTTCGTCCTCAACGGTGAGGTTCACCAAGTCCATTCGCGTTTCGTCGTTCTGAAGCATGTTTTTGCAGAGAATCTGCACGCGCGGCTTTCCGCCGAAGGCTTCACCGGTGGACTTGTTTACGCCCTTGGGTGCCTCGAACACGTTGATGATCTGACCGTTCAGGGTAAGCATGCTCATTGCTCCCCCTCCGGCAGCTCGCGGTAACCCGGCTGGGACTCTGGCAAGGACTCCCAAGGGTTAACCTCCCTGATGATTTCATCCGCCCGGTCAAGAGCGGAAATCAAGGCCGCTTGAATGAACTCCCTTTTCGTCATGTCGAGAAGGCCAAGAACGTCATTCATCCGCTCAAAAAGCTCTATCGAGATTGGGGAGCAAACCGTTTTAACGAAATCGTTCGGTTCCTTGCCTGCGGCCTCAAGAAGGCGATCGTTCTCGATATTGGAGAAGTGCTGACCTTCGATCGAAGCCTTGAATCGAAGGGCGCGATACTGCATAACTTGATCGAAATTCATGCTTTACCCATCTGATTTATGTGAACTCAGATAGTAAACCATCGAAAAACCATAAACCAGTCTGCATGGCGCGTAAGGCGTCAGTGGTTGTTTTCGTGCAGTGATCGCGACGAAATAGCAGCGGCATGCATCCGTTGTTGGTCTTCATGGTGGGCTGCGAGCAGCCCCCCATACCCCCTGTTATCTGGTGCATCACTTCGTTGAAAGTGATGCACCCATATCAACCGTCAGCAGCCAGACCGTTACGCCGGTCTGGTTGATGGGGGTTACGCCGGCCGTCCCTCGCCGCGCTGCGCTCCAGCGCAGTCGCTCCGCTCGCTTCGGGCGGCCTAGAACTCGTCGTGTAGAGCGCCTGAGAGCCTTTGAGCGCGTCCCGCTGGGCAAAGGTGTAGCCCGACCTCGTGTACTGGAAAAGCAGCTCGACGTAGGGCAGATCGTCCAAGGCTTCATCGGTTAAGGCTTCGGGCACATCCACCCCGTACAAGGCGCCGAAAGAAAAGACCATGCGACGGCGGCGCAGAATCTCGTAGCCGTGCCAATTGTCTTCAAGCGGTAGATCGGAGAATTTGACCGCGTACTTGAAGACCTCGAGGAAGCCGGTGACAACGTCCGATTGATCGTGGAATTCCGTGACATCGCACATAAAGGAATCCCCCGTAACGTTCTCCCATTCGCGCCTGATCTTGGCCTGATCGGGCTTTTCCCGGCAGAGCCAGACCATGTGCACATGCGGATGCCACAGGCCGGAATTCTTGCCGCGCTTGAACTCGTATGAGCCAGCGCAGCCGATAGCCTTGGCCATCTCGACATGCGGGCCTCGATCGGTCAGGTATGAACGTCTGGCGTTCTGATACCGCTTCATCGATTGCGTAAGGTGGTTGTATCGCTCAGACAGGTTCTCGCCGTCTTTCACGGTGAACGTGACCAGGTACGCCTTGAGATCCGGTTGCTCGCCCAGGACGACTTGCAGCTTGGCCATGTATGCCTGAACAAGCTTTGCGCCACGGCGAATCGCGCAGAGCGGGCAGAGCAGATGCCGGCCGCAGAAGTTGGCCGCATAGAGACGCGTTTTGCCCGCGGTGTAGTAGTCGCGAAACAAAAGCCAGTGCCCGCACGCCTTGAGCTGGCGTTGGATTTTCGCCTCGCCCTGATGTGCGGCATACTCGCCCATGTGCAAAGCACGGCGATGCGCTTTAGAATAACGCTCAAGACGCTGCGGCAATGCCGAAGCATCGTCAGCCCCCAGTAGAGATTCTTCCGCCAAGAAGTTTTCGTCTCTCTGGGGGTTTTCCTTTTCCGCCATGCGGAACCCCTTTTTCTTGTTAAAACCAGTCTACCCGCCCCGCTGGAACCCGCGCCAGTGCTGGCTTCCACTAGTTGTTTCTATGTATCAAGCAATAAGAGCCCCGGAGCAGCGCCCGGAGCGCGTCGGGCTCACGCCCTGCCGTGCTCGGTCGCAGCCCTCGGGGCTTCG